>USPD01000019.1 GCA_900556585.1 uncultured Eggerthella sp. | reverse complement strand
GTGTTGCTGGTATGGCTGCCGAACGTGGTTGCGCTATGGTTGTGTTGTTGAATAAGTGGGATTTGGTTGAAGGCCCTGAAGCTAAAGCGGAAATTCGCGAGCGTATTGAAGATAGACTTACGTTTGTGGGATATGCACCAGTAATTGCCATTTCGGCTTTATCAGGTAAAAACGTTCATCGCATTTGGGATGCAATTGACGCTGCCTATACTCATTACTCTTCGGTTATTTCTACGAGCCGATTAAATGTGTGGTTGCAAGATATTCGTGAATTTGGTCACACGATTTCAAAGGGTAAGAAGATTCTCAAGCTTAAATACGTAACACAAACGGGTACTGAGCCACCATTTTTTACGTTCTTCTGCAATCATCCTGATTTAATAGAGCCTTCATTTGAGCGATATTTGGAAAACAGACTACGTTCAACATTCGGTTTTGAAGGTACTCCTATTCGTATGAAGTTTAAGAAAAAGGACTAAAGAATGCTTATGAGTATTGGCTATTTTGTACTTCTATTTGTCATTGCTTTTTTACTTGGGTCAATTCCTTGGGGCGTTGTGATTTCTCGTGTGTTCTATCACACTGATGTCCGTGAGCATGGATCAGGAAATATTGGTACTACAAATGCCATGCGAACTCTTGGCAAAGTTGGCGGTTCTGCTGTATTTGTTCTGGACTTTGGCAAGGGTGTACTTTCAGGCGTTTTAGCAACATTGTTTGCGAGTCAGCTCTTCACTGATGTATCTGCTTTGCGCGAGCTTTGCGTTGCTACTGGCATTACGGGCACAAATCCAGATGATGCAGCGGTACATCTACGTATTACGCAAATATGTTTAAGTGTGGCATTCCTTGGTTGCATTTGGGGTCATATTTTTAGTCCTTGGTTGGGCTTTAAGGGTGGAAAAGGAATTGCAGTTGCAGTAGGTTGTTTGGTTTCTACCTTTGGTCTTTTCGGAACTTTGATTGAGTTGGCTATTTTTATCGCTTTAGTAGCCACTACAAAGTATGTTTCGGTTGGCTCAATAGTTGCAGCTATTGTGTGTCCTTTTCTTTCTTTGTATTTCTTTGGCGGCAATGGTATTGCAATTGCTATTTGCTTTGTGGCGGCACTTACCGTTATTTGGGCGCATCGCGAAAACATTTCTCGTTTGCGTGCAGGCAATGAGAATAGAATTGGATCAAAGAAAAAAACGGCAGAATAAGATTTGGAGTGCACCATGGAAAAAATTGCGGTTATTGGTGCTGGATCATGGGGAACTGCGCTTGCTCAAACACTTGCAGCAGGTGGAAATGCTGTTCGTATGTGGGCTCGCAAGGAAGAAGTTGCTCGTTGCATCACTGAAGAACATCACAATCCACGTTATTTAAGCGGCATTATGCTGCATGCATCAATTGAGGCAACAAGTGATCTAGCTCAATGTGTTGATGGTGCCCAGGCAATTGTTATAGTTACTCCTTCAAGGCTTATGCGTTCTTTCGCAGAAAAGCTTTCAACGCTTCTTTCCAGTGAAACGCCTATTATTATTTGCTCAAAAGGCGTTGAAGAGGGCACGGGCATGGTTCCAATGCAAGTATTTGAAGAAGTACTTGGTAATATAAATAGGCTTGCTGCCCTTTCTGGGCCGAATCATGCTGAAGAAGTGGTATTGGGCGTACCCGCAGGTACCGTCATAGCTTCTCCAAATTCAGAAATTGCTTGTTATTTTAGAGATTTGTTTACCACCAATTCTTTTCGTTGTTATACCTCCGAAGACTATATTGGTGTTGAGTTGTGCGCTGCATTTAAAAATGTAATAGCTATTGCGGTAGGTGCTTCGTATGGCATGGGTTACGGCGATAATACCGCCGCAATGCTTATGACGCGTGGCATGGCAGAAATGAGCCGTTTGGTAACTGCTTGTGGTGGTGAAGCTCTTACTGTTATGGGTCTTGCTGGTGCGGGTGACCTTATTGCTACGTGTACTTCAGAGCATTCACGTAATAGAACATTTGGCAAGGCGCTAGCCCAAGGTGGCACACTTGAGGCATATGAACAGCGTACTCATATGGTTGTTGAGGGGGCGTTAGCGTGTAAGACCATATGTCCTTTGGCACAACGCTATAACGTGGAACTTCCTATTGCTACTGCGGTGCGTTCTATTGTATGGGAACACGGCGCACTTGAATCTATAGCACAGCAATTATTTAGCAGGCCGTTAACTACTGAGTTTTGGGGTCTCACTGATTCAGAGGCGCACTCGTGAAGTCTCTTGAGCGGACGTATTTTATTTACCGAACTCCTTTAGGAAGAATTACGCTTGCTTGTGATGGTGCAGCATTAACTCATGCTGCATTTGGAGTGGCTGAATTTGAAGGAGAAAAACGTGCCTGCGCTCTTACAAACCAGGCATCAAGTGAAATTCTTCAGTATTTGGCGAAAAAGCGCAAAACGTTCTCAGTTCCTATCAATCCGCAGGGAAGCGCTTATCAGAAAAAAGTTTGGAAATACGTTTTATCTATTCCGTATGGTCAAACGCGTTCGTATGCTCAAGTGGCGGCTGATTTAGGAAGTCCAAAAGGTCTTCACGCTGTTTCTGCTGCTTGTAATCATAATCCGCTTCCCTTTTTTATTCCTACTCACCGAATTATTGGCGTTCATGGTGACATGGGAGGATTTGTTGGTGGTTCTGCGGTAAAGAAATTTTTACTTGCTTTAGAGCGCCAAGGATAATTAAACGATGCTAGTTGTTGATTTTACATATAGTACAAATGACTATTATTTGTATATGATAAGCGCACTTATTGGATAGTGCCGTACGTGTTGGATAACAAACGTACATATTGGGTACTATCCGTTTATATTGGATAGTACCCGTACATGCTAAATAATAAGTACGCAGACTAGAGTGTACATGCTGGGCAGTTTTTTGAAAGGAATATACGGTGTTTGGGGATATTAAAATAGCGCCTTCCATTCTTTCGGCTGATTTTATGAATATGGAACAAGATATTCATATGCTCGAACGTGGTGGTACGGATTTTATCCATGTTGATGTCATGGATGGTCATTTCGTACCAAATCTTACTTTGGGGGTTCCTTTTGTAAAACAGTTAAAGAAGATTACTTCCATTCCGTTGGATGTTCATTTAATGATTTCAAATCCACTAGAACAGCTTGATTGGTATTTGGATGCCGGTGCTGATTGGGTTTCTGTACATATGGAAGCGCTTGATGGTGATGAGCAAGTAAAGCAAGCAATTGAGCGTATTCGGAATGCTGGTGCCCATCCTGCTCTTACCTTAAAGCCCGATTATCCTGTTGAAGAATTGGAACCGTATATTAAGCATCTTGATATGGTTTTGGTAATGAGCGTATTTCCAGGTTTTTCTGGACAGTCATATATTGAAGGCAGCGAAGAGAGGGTAAGTTGTGTCGCCGAAATGGCGAAGCAGCAAAACCCTCATTTACTTATAGAAGTTGATGGCGGCATTAGCGCGCAGCGTACTGCAGGGCTTGTCTGTGCTCATGGCGCCGATGTTTTAGTGGCAGGTTCGGGTGTGTTTGCGCAACCTGATCCAGAAAAAGCTATTGATCTTTTACGTGCTGCAGGAGAAGTGGGACGTACCAAGTAAGATGAACTATGCATTCTAGAAAGGGAACCTCTGCAAAATGACACAAATGCAAAGTGCACAAGATATTACCTATTTGGACTGGGCTGCAACTGCTCCGTTATGTAGTGAAGCATATGAGGCAATGAAGCCATATTTCCAGGTAGGTTTGGATGGTTTTCTAACTGGTATGGGGAATGCGAATTCTCTATATGAAATAGGACGTGTTGCATTTCGTGCTTTAGAACAGGCTCGTGAAACTGTGGCTCGTTCAATTGGTGCTCGTCCTGATGAAATCATATTTACCTCAGGAGCAACCGAGGCAGATAATGCGGCTCTTTTTGGAATTGTGGATGCTTGCATGATGAAAGCTGAACAATCTGGTGATCATGAGTGCGTGCCACAGGTAATTGTTTCTTCGATTGAGCATGAAGCTGTTTTGGAGGCGGCGGATGTGCTAGGCCGCTGGGGTGCTCAAATTACATATGTAGAGCCAGACACTTCAGGTCATATTACTCCTGAAGCATTACGTGAAGTAATGACTGATAGGGTGATGTTGGTTTCTATAATGGCAGTTAATAACGAGGTTGGCAGCATCATGGATATTCCTGCCTTGTCAAAGGTGGTTCATGAAGCTGGAGCCTTGTTTCATGTAGATGCAACGCAGGCAATGGGTAAAGTTCCTCTTTCTGTTAAGGCGTGGGGAGTGGATGCTCTTTCTCTTTCCTCCCATAAAATTGGTGGTCCTAAAGGAATGGGAGCTTTGTTTTTGAAGGCCCGTACTCCTTTTACAGCTCAAATTGTTGGCGGCGGACAGGAAATGGGCAATAGAAGCGGTACACAAAATGTTATGGGTGCAGTAGGATTTGCTGCTGCGTGTAAGGCTGCAAGTGCCAATGAGGAAAATGAGTCTGATCGTCTTCGCGGCTTGCGTGATAGTGCGTATGCACGTTTTGAAACTTTGCCACAGGTAAAGGCTTCGGTTTTTGTTGAACCGAATAGCTTGGAATATGCTCCACATATCGTAAACGTCACAGTAAAAGGCATAGAAAGTGAAACGCTTATCATGCAGCTTGATAGAAAAGGTGTTTGTGTTTCAGGAGGCTCTGCTTGTGCTTCGCACGATTTGGATCCTTCTCATGTTTTACGTGCCTTAGGTATTTCGCGTGATGATGCGTTAGGGGCGTTGCGTTTATCGTTTGGCGGAGATACCACCGAACAGGATCTTGATACCTTTTTTACTGCATTTGAAGAAGTGCTTCATAAGTATGCCAAGTAAAGTTGCATGATTTTTATGCGTGAAAAGGGAAAGGCATTGAGCATATGGAATTGGTAAGTCAGCATAATCATACGGATATGACCAATCATGGTCATGGAAGTATAGAGGAATTGATTGAGCAAGCTCATAGATTAGGAATGACAAATATTGCGGTAACGGAGCATTATCCGCTTACGCATGAAGTTGATCCTCGTGATTATATTTCAATGCCTGCTTCACGTTTAGATGAATACATTAGTCGCATTAAAGCGCAGCGCGAGTTATATCCCGATATGGAAATCTTAGTTGGCTGCGAATTGGACTGGCTGGGGGATGGCGAAGACAGAACCTTTACCGACGAGTCATATGAGCCGTTTGATATTATTTTAGGTTCAGTTCATTTTCTTGATTTATGGCCCTTTGATGATCCTGCTCAGCGCGGTTACTGGGATGAGGTAGGTGCTGATTATATTTGGCGCCGTTATTTCGAAGTATGGTGTGATGCGGTTACTTCGAAAGTTCCCTTTACCGTTATGTCTCATCCTGATTTGGTAAAGAAGTTCAACAGACTGCCAAGCTTTGATCCGAAGCCTTTGTATAAACAGGCGGCAGAAGCAGCACGTGCCGCTGGGCGTATGGTAGAAGTTAATACGTCGGGTTTAACCTATGCCTGCAAAGAAATGTTTCCTTGTCAAGATTTGTTGAGGGAATTTTGTCATGCAGGTGTTTTGTGCACTATTGGATCAGATGCTCATCAGCCTTCTAAGGTAAATCAGTTCATTGAAGAAGGATATCGTTGGATGTATGAGACAGGGTATCGCGAAGTGAGTGTTGTGCGACCTGACGGAGATATTCGAACTATTTCAATTGTGTAACTGGTGTTCACCTGGCTTGGGTTAGGTGTAGCATAGAATAAGACACATAATACGAAGGAATCCTAGGGGTTTTTTTAAAAGGGTTTCTTCGGTGCTTTGATTCATTAGTAGTTTTAACAATTACATAAGAAAGAGGGTAGCGCTATGGCAGAACTTGAAACGTCTCTTAAGCGCAACGATGCAGGAACAATAGCTTCTAAAAATACTGCGTTATCGGTAGGAAGCTTAGAAAGATATTTGCTGTCTAAAGTGCCTGCAAGTGATGCTTGCTCATGGGATAGAACAGGGATGCTTGTAGGAAATCCTCTTGATGCAGTAAAAAAGGTGGCAATTGCGCTTGATCCTACTATTCCAACGCTGAAAGCAGCAAAAGATGCGGGTGCCAATGTACTTGTTACTCATCATCCCGTATTTTTGGATGCTCCTGATTCGTTTCTTCCTCCTTCGGTTGCTGGACACACTACAGGAGCTGTGGTTCGTTATGCTTGCGAACAGGGAATGAGTATTATTTCATTTCATACGGCACTTGATGTGTCTACAGCTGGTCTTGATGCGTTGCCGCGGCTTCTTCGCTTGACGGGAGTTGGCGTATTGGAGCCTCTCGATTCAAGCAGCGAAAAAGGTTTTGGCAGAATTTGCAAGCCCAACGATGAAGAAAGCGTTTCGCTTCGTCATTTAAGCGCCCGTTGTGTTTCGGTATTTGAATCGCTTCCACGAGTATGGGGTTCTCCCGATCGTGAAGTATCCCGTATTGTTACCAGTGGTGGATCAGCAGGATCCATGATTGATGAGTGTCTAAAACAGGGCATTGAGTGTTTGATTTGTGGTGAAGTAAAGTATCATGAAGCGCTCGATGCGTCACTTTCGGGTCTTTCTATTATCGAATTGGGTCATGATGTGTCAGAATTTCCTTTGTGCACTTTGCTTGCAGCCTATGTTGAAGCTGCGGGTGTTGCGCAAAATTGCATTACTATGATTGATCAGAAAAATAACTGGTATACACCTGAGTCATCTCGACGTTAAGCGGGAAAGAAAGGTTTTAAGTACATGAATGCTACCGAACACGACATCGCAATTCTTCGCAAGCTTCAGGAAGCTGACAGAAAAGTTGTTTCAGCGAAGAAGGAATTTGAAAACCTTCCTCACCGCAAGGCAATTCTTGAAGTTCGTACCAAGAAGGATGAAATTCTAAAGAAAAAGGTACAAGTTCAAGATATGCTTGATGACGAGGAAGGCAAGCTTGCTTCTCTCGTCCAGGAAGACGAACAGCTTGAAAAGAAACAGGACGAGATTTCCACGGAGCTTACCGAAGTACAGGGCGATTATCGTGCGGTTACTTCT
The DNA here is from genome assembly GCA_900556585.1 of uncultured Eggerthella sp. Classification (GTDB taxonomy): domain Bacteria; phylum Actinomycetota; class Coriobacteriia; order Coriobacteriales; family Eggerthellaceae; genus Anaerotardibacter. The sequence continues at coordinate 16,823 of USPD01000019.1, read as the reverse complement.
AAAACACGCGAGTTGGATGGAGTTCGCAAACGTCGTGAAAAAGTTGCGCTCGAGCTTACGCGTGTTGAGGAGCAAGTGAATAAAATCAATCCTGTGATGAAGCAGATTATGACTGCGCTTTCAACATTGGAAGAAAAAGAAAAGGAGCTTGTTGAATCCTTCCAAAAAACAGGTGGTTCACTTCGCGCTGTAATTGCTGAAGGTGAAAAGGTGCGTGGCGAACTTGCTGGGGAAGTAGATCCTTCAATTTTGCGTGTGTATGAGCAAACTTTGGAACGTTGTGGCGGAGTTGCTCTGGCGGAATTGGTAAATGATTCATGTGGCGCATGCCGTACTTCATTTGACTCAAGCAGAATGAGCAAGATTCGATCGGAAGCACCTCTTGCTACCTGTCCTGCATGTCGCCGTTTGCTCATCGTGGAGGAGTAATATTTGTATATACGACAGTGCTGATTCTGCTTATGGGTTAGCACTAACTACATACGAGCCCGTTTAAGAAGCGTAAGAATCCCTTATAAAGGAGCAGTGTTATGAAGCTTGTTACGAGAGAAGATCAAGAAGAACAGGAACATACGCGTCTTGCGAGCGATGCTGCATTTTCCGATGAAACGGAAGGTCGTAGATTTTCTGCAGAAGGTGATATATACCGCAGTGAATATCAACGGGATCGCGACAAAATTTTGCACACAAAATCATTTCGCCGGTTATCGCACAAAACACAGGTGTTTTTAGCTCCACAGGGAGATCATTACCGCACACGTTTAACCCATACGTTGGAAGTGGCTCAGATAGCACGTACGATTGCTCGTGCATTAGGTTTAAATGAGGACTTAACTGAGGCTATTGCGCTAGGTCATGATTTAGGTCATACGCCTTTTGGGCATGTAGGAGAACAAGCAATTTCTGCCTGCTTAGCTAAGCACAAGGGTATTGATCCTTCTTCGCCAGAAGGGCAAGCCCTGTATCGCCATAATGTACAAAGTTTGCGTGTGGTTGATGTGATTGAAAATGATGGTAAGGGTTTAAATCTTACTGCGGAAGTTCGTGATGGAATTGTATGTCATACGGGTTCAAAGCGTGCTGAAACGCTTGAAGGGCGAATTGTAGCAACAGCTGACCGCATTGCCTATGTTAACCATGATATTGACGATGCTATTCGTGCAGGGGCATTGGAAGAAAAAGATCTTCCTGCATCAACGCGAACTGTTTTAGGGGAAAACCATTCCACTCGTATTCAAACATTGGTTCATGACATGATTGAGTCTTCTGCTAAGGCTGATGACATCACTATGAGCCAGCCTGTGTGGGATGCCATGATGGAACTTCGGGCTTTCTTGTTCGACCATGTTTATACTTCTGAGCCTGTTATGGTTGAAGTAGCTAAAGCAAAGCATTTAGTTGAAGATGTTTTTGATTATTTTGTCCGTCATTACGATAAAGTTCCACAGGATTTGAAGGATATTTCTGGTGGAGATCCCCTACGTGCAGTAACTGATTATGTTGCAGGTATGACCGATCGTTACGCCCGTAGTTTCTTTATGGATATGTTTGTGCCTCATACGTGGAACCATTAATTCAAAAACGTGGTATGCTTCTTTGGCTATGAATGAGGAAGTATATACATCAAATACATCTAGTGAAACTAGTGAACCAAAATCGAATACATCAAACGTGCGGCTTGTGTTAAGTGCTGCCTTGCCCGTTATGCTGGGATATGTTTTTCTGGGCATTCCCTGCGGTATTCTATGCCAGCAAGTAGGGCTTAACGCGCTTCAAGTGTTCCTGCTTTCTATGCTGTTTTATTCGGGTGCGGGCCAATATATGATTCCGAATATGTGGCTAGCGGGATCTCCTGCATTGGCTATTATTGCTTCGGTTACGCTTGTTAACTCTCGCCAGTTGCTCTACGGAGCTTCCCTTTCACGGTTTTGTGGCGAAGCGAAAAAGAAACTTTCGTTTTTGTTCAGTGCAACGGTTACTGATGAATCATTTGCAGTTAATTTGGGCCGTTTTGAAAAAGGCGAATGGAGCGTTGGTCGTGCAACAGCGGTAAATATTTGCTGCCAAACTACATGGGCGCTTGCAAACGTTGCGGGAGTTATTTTAGGTTCACTTTTTACGGTACCAAGCGCGCTAGCTTCATTTGCTATGACAAGCATTTTTCTGTGTTTACTGTTTTCGCAAAAGGGAAGCAAGGCCAATATTGCTGCTGCTTTAGTTGCGGTGCTTGGTGTATTTTTATGCAAATGCATAGGACTTAGCGGTCCAGCAATTTTAATTGGTGCTTTGTTGGGTGTTGTTGCAGGCATTATGGTTTCTCGTAAAGAAAGGGGCAGCCATGTCGTGGAGTGATTTTGCCTTTATTGGTTTGGCATGTGCATGTACCATTTTGCTGTTCCGAGTAATTCCCGTTTTTGCTTTACGTGGGCGCGATCTGCCAGGGTGGTTATCTCAGGCGCTTGCTTTTATTCCGCCTGCTGCGTTTGCCGCATTGATTGCTAACGGCTTGCTTTCACCAACAATGTTTTCTGCTGGTTTGTGGCCGGGTGCTTTGCCGCTTGTTGCTGCTGCCATTGTTATTGTTGTAGCGCTTAAAACTAAGTCACTGGTGTGGTGTATTGTTGCTGGCGTTGGAAGCTATGGACTACTCATGCTTATTTAAGATTGCATGTGTCGTTTATTGCTTTAAAGTGAGCATTTCTTAAATAAATTCAGGCATATCCTGAGCGCACTTGAGAAGAAGGTACATAAAAGCGCAGTCCCAGATTAGTGGTCTAAAACTTTAGGTATAGAAGTTGTGGTTTGCCACGTTTTTTTACTGCGCTTCTTACCTTCTTCGAAAGTGAAATAAGCGAAGTTAGCCTGAATGAATTAAGAAATGCTCACTCGGGAGGCATAAAGCAAGACATTGTGGGCATTATTAGTGGTTCATTTTCATGATGCTGTATAGTATGAATTATCAATAGTGCATGAGTTGTGGGCTTCTAAGAAAAAGTCCGATTTGGTCTTGCATATCACAGTAAATGAGAGTAGAATTCTCTGCTGTGTCAAAAGACACCACAAAAGTACACACAAGTATTTGTTATATAGAAGGATAAGGAAAACCATGGATATCATCCGCGCAATCGAGCAGCAGCAGATCAACCCTGACGTGGCAGACTTCAATGTAGGTGACAACGTTAAGGTTCATTATCGCATCAAGGAAGGCAATCGTGAGCGTATTCAGGTCTTCCAGGGTGACGTTATTCGTCGTCACGGTGCATCAAATCGTGAAACCTTCACGGTTCGCAAGATCAGCTTTTCCGTTGGTGTAGAGCGTACTTTCCCAGTACATTCTCCAAAGATTGAGAAAATCGAAGTTGTACGTCGTGGCGATGTAAATCGTGCAAAGCTTTACTATCTTCGCGACAAGGTGGGCAAGGCTGCAAAAATCAAGGAAAAGGCATTCTAAGTCTTACCAATCAAATAGCTTGCAGGGCACGAATTATGTTCGTGCCCTTTTTGTGTTTAGAGGGAGAGTTGTTTGTATGTCTCAAACAGTAGCGGATATTAAGCATCGTTTATTGAAGGTTTCTGCTGAAGAGTTTGCGGTACTTGAGCGCTCACTGTGTGCTGACACTCGTAAAGGGGTACAACAAGCTCTCGAACAAACACGTCATCGTTTAGCAGCGCAGCAAGCGGAACAACAACGAGTTGAGGCTTTGTATACGTTTGAGCGCGAGTTAGCAAATGGGTCGCTCGTTGTTGGCTTGGATGAGGTTGGGCGTGGTCCTTTGGCGGGGCCTCTTACGGTAGGTGCGGTAGTCCTTCAACCCGATGCCGAAATAATTGAAGGTTTGAATGATTCAAAGCAGGTTTCTGAATCTCATAGACCTGCATTAGCGCAAGTAGTTAAAGAGAGGGCTTTAGCTTGGTCTATAGTTAATATTCCGCCAGAGGATATAGACAAGCAAGGTATTACAGCGTGTTTGCGCAGCGCTTTTACTCAGTCAATAGCCAATATTGAATCTCAAGGTGTAAAGCCTGAGGTTGTTCTTTTGGATGGCAATCCTCTTCATTTGGACCCACGAGAAATAAATGTTGTACATGGTGATGCGCGCTGTGCGTCTATTGCCGCAGCATCGTTAATTGCAAAAGTGTCGCGTGATGCTTTGATGGTTGCATATGACGATCAATATCCTGGCTATGATTTTGCTTCTTCTAAGGGGTATGGCAGCGCTCGACATAGAGCAGCTATCCAAGAGCATGGGTTAACGCCTATTCACCGAGTGTCGTTTTGTCAGAATTTTTTGCAAGAATCATTGTTTTGATCTGTGCACATAATGTTTGCTTTTTGTTGGATATATGTGCACTTTTTATTTGATTGATGTGCACTTTTTCTTACTTTTATGTGCGCTAAATTGTACGAATTTTTCTCTTTTATGTGAATTTTGCCTCCTAAACTTTTAGTTGTAAGGAGGGCAAGATGAACAAAACACTAAATAATAAAAACGTTCTAAGCAAAGAACACGATTTAAGCGAAAGCACTTGCGAAAATACACAAACAGGAAAGCAAGTTGAGCAATTACAACCGAATAGGGCGTCTTGTCCTGCCTTACCCAACGAAGCACAGACAAGCTCTAATCTGAATGAACATTCTGATTCTAAAGAGCTAGGTAGAAGAGGCGAAAAAGCTGCAGCCCGTTTTTTGAAACGTCGTGGTTATGAAATTCTTGAAACAAATTGGACGTGCTTTGCGGGTGAGGCAGATATTATTGCGCGAGATGGAGATACCCTCTGTTTTGTCGAAGTGAAAACACGTTCTCAGGTAAATAAAGGATTCCCATCTGAAGCAGTAGATGCACGTAAACGTGAAAAATACGAACGTATAGCAGCTTGCTATTTGAAGGATTACGATATTTGCGATATTAGAGTTCGTTTTGATGTAATTTCCATCCTTGTTCTTTCGGAAGATCGTGCATTTCTACGTTTTCATATCAATGCTTTTGGAGCAGAAGTATGATTCGGCAGCGAAGCTTTGCTGTTCAGAGTGCGACTATTCATGGAGTAGAGGCGCTTCCTGTTCTTGTGGAAGTAGTTATTTCAAATGGCATACCTTCTTTTTCTATTGTAGGAATGGCAGATGCCACCATTATGGAATCACGAGAACGGATAAAAGCAGCATTGCGGGCGAGCGGTTTTGTAATGCCTACAGACAAAATAGTGATTAACTTAGCACCAGGAGCATTAAAGAAAACAGGATCCGGTTTTGACCTGCCTATTGCGTTAGGCATTTTGGCAGCAACACGGCAAATTGATCTTCAAGCAATTTCTACGTCATTAGTAGTAGGGGAACTTTCTTTAGATGGCTCTGTTCGTAGCAGTGCGGGAATGCTTGCTTATCAGAAATGCGCTCTTGAAAACGGATGGGATGTTCTAACAGGAATAACTGATCAGGGCATTGTTAGTTTAGAAGGTCTTACTTGTCGTTGTTTGGAGCAGCTTTCTCATATTCGCGGAAACCGTTTTGTGTCTCATAGGGTGCTTTCAGGTGGGCAATCTCCTGAACAAATAGATTATGCAGATGTAGTGGGTCATGAGGCGGCAAAACGCGCGTTGCAAGTAGCAGCGGCGGGGAAGCATGGGGTACTGATGGTGGGGCCTCCGGGGTCAGGAAAGACTATGCTTGCTCAACGGTTTGCCACAATACTTCCAGAACTTAAGGAGTCAGAGAAAATCGAAGCGGCTCTTGTTCATTCTGTTGCAGGTGAAGATATTTCTGAGATATTAGCAGGAAGACGTCCTTTTAGAAGTCCTCATCATAGCGCTACTGCTGCTGGATTAGTGGGCGGTGGCAGACCTCCTCATCCAGGAGAAGCTTCTCTGGCACACCAAGGAGTATTGTTTCTTGACGAATTGGCTGAATTTAAATCTTCAGTATTACAGACGCTACGCCAGCCCTTAGAAACAGGAACTATTGTACTTACGCGTGCGGATGGTACGTATGTGTTTCCTGCTCGTTTTCAACTTATAGCAGCAACGAATCCTTGTCCTTGCGGGTATTTTGGTGATTCAAGTGAGAAGTGTCATTGCAGTGCCAGTGTAGTTCAGGCTTATCAAAACAGAATGGGCGGTCCGTTGATTGACCGCATTGATATGCGAATAGATGTGTGGCGGGAACGGAGCGAAGAGCTTTTTGATTTGAGTTATGGGAAAAGCTCTGCAGATCTGCGTGAGGGAGTAGAAAAGGCGCAGCACTTTGCGCAAAAACGTATTGCTACTCAGGGAAGTCATACTAAGGGGCTTCGTGCCTTAAAAGATGCTTGCAATTTCGATAATGATACTGAGTCGTTTTTCTTGTCGCTTGCGAACAATAAAGAAATGAGCGCTCGGTCAATTTCTAAAACATTGATGTTGTCTCGAACTATTGCAGACATAGCAGAATCAAAACAGGTTAGTAAAGCTCATATTGCGGAGGCTTTTGCGTTGCGTTTTGGAGGGGGCTTATACCAATGAAAGATTTGTCGCTTGAAGAAGCTGAAAAGCTTCATGCGAAACGGTATGCCCCTATACAACCATCGGGGTTAGAAGGGCAGCGTTGGGAGCTTTCGTATGGACAAGAAGGATATCCTGAATCATTAACAGCGCTCTCAGATCCTCCCAAAGTCCTTTATGGTATAGGAAACCTTCATGCATTGCGTGATGGTCTTGCAATTATCGGTGCCAGAAAAGCAACTCCTTACGGAAAGTCAGCTGCATTTCAATTTGCGCGTTTAGCAGCACAACATGGAATTCCTGTTATATCCGGAGGGGCAATAGGATGTGATTCTCAGGCCCATAAAGGTGCTTTAGAAGTGCATGGCGAAACAGTTGTGGTACTAGGAGGGGGCTGCAATAAATTGTATCCCCAATCAAATAGAGGGCTGTTTCAACAGGTAATTAACGAAGGTGGGGCAGTTATTTCTGAACACCACTGGGACTTTCCACCATTGCCTTATACTTTTCGGGCGCGTAATCGCATCATTGCGGGGCTTTCTCGTGCAACATTAATTGTTGAAGCGGGTTTACCATCAGGTACTTTTTCTACGGCTGATGATGCACTTGAAGCAGGGAAGGAAGTCTTAGCTGTTCCGGGGCCTATTACTTCAAGCACTTCTTTGGGTTCGAATAGGTTAATTTATCAAGGTGCAACGCCTATTATTGATGCAGAAAGTTTTGAAGATGTTCTTTCTGGTATTTACGGATGCTTGCGTGTTGAGGATGCGCGACCACCAGAAAAACGCGCATGGGTAGGGAATGGACCAGCAATTCCAAAAAATGATTTACTTCTTTCAGCATTGTTGGCAAATCCTATGCGAATTGAACAGATGATATCGTTGATGAATAATGAAGCTAAATCTGATGATCTAGATAAATCTGCTGATATGCTTACGACGATCATGGTAAAACTTGCAACCTACGAAAGAGATGGATTGATTGCGCGGTTTCCTGATGGGCGATACGGCCCGGCTCAGGTATAGTAATGTTTCACTATGGAAAATACATTACAACATACAGTGGTAGACATTATTGGTGCGGGGCTTGCTGGAAGTGAAGCGGCTCTTCAGCTGGCAAAGCGAAATATTAAGGTTCGTTTGTTCGAAATGCGTCCTGCCGTTTCTACTCCCGTTCATAAAACAGGCAATTGTGCTGAATTGGTATGTTCTAATTCGCTCAAGTCCACAAAGCCAGAAAGTGCTGCAGGCATGCTAAAAAGTGAACTTTCTGCTTTAGGGTCATACGTTCTTAGCTGCGCTTGGAGCAATCGTGTTGCTGCGGGTGGGGCTTTAGCGGTTGATAGAGATGAGTTTTCAGCAGCGGTAACTAAACTGATTGATGAAAATCCTTGCATTGAGCGAATTAATGCTGAAGTTGTTGGCATTTCGCAAGAAGGTGCCATAGTGCTTTCAGATAGCGCAAATCATTCAGGTAGTTCTTGCCAATCTTTAACTCCAGCGGATGCCATAATTGTTGCTACGGGTCCGTTAACTTCTTCTGCATTTGCTATGTTTATGCAGGATCTTACAGGGGAAGATCAATTAGCTTTCTATGATGCAGCAGCACCAGTTGTAATGGCGGATTCTCTTGATAGAGCCAAGGTGTTTAGTCAGAGTCGCTATGAAGGAGAAGGTGAGGGCGACTATCTAAACGCTCCGTTTGATAAAGAGTCATATGAGCATTTTATTCAAGAGCTTGTTAATGCTGATAGGGTAATTAAACGAGAATTTGAAACAGCCGATTTATTTCAAGCATGTCAGCCTATTGAAGAAATTGCTCGTCGCGGTTTTGATGCACCGCGTTTTGGCCCTTTGAAGCCAGTTGGATTAACTGATCCTGCTACAGGCCGACGTCCGTGGGCGGTTGTCCAGCTTCGTGCTGAAGATGCTCACCAACAAAGTTTTAATCTGGTTGGTTTTCAAACTAATCTTACGTTTCCAGAACAGAAACGTGTGTTTAGGATGATTCCTGGTTTAGAGCAAGCTGAATTTGCTCGTTTTGGTGTTATGCATCGCAACACGTTTATCAACGCGCCACGTTTGCTTGATTCGTCTTTATGTTTAATATCCGAAAAGGCGCAAAAGCTTCCTGTTCCTATGTATGTTGCTGGGCAATTCGGAGGAACTGAAGGGTATTGCGAAGCAATTGCTTCAGGGCTTTGGGCGGCATTGAATGTGGTTGCAAGGATAAAGAAGTATGATTTGCCGCCGCTTCCAAAGGAGTCGGCATTTGGAGCGCTTTTAGCCTATGCAACTAATCCAGAAACGCAAGATTATCAACCCATGCACGTTAATTTTGGCATCATGGAGCCCTTAGAAGTACGTATTCGCAATAAGAAAGAGCGATATGCTGCTTATGCCTCACGTGGGGCACAAGCAATGGAACAGTATTGCAACAATGAACTTAAGGTTCTTGAGTAGCTATGGATTCCAGTAAAAAACAGGGCAATGGCAAGCAGTCAAATTTTTTCGATGACGAATTTGATAATCAGCCAAGTTCTTTAGATGATTTTTCTTGGGAAACTTTGGTGGATGGATTTTGCACATCTCTTTCTGTTGAGCACAATCGATCTGCTCATACAGTGCGAAATTATCGTGCGGACATTGAAGCTTACTTACGGTGGTGCAAGCGTTCTAATTTGGATCCATTGTGTGTGCATCACCAGCAAATTCGTCGTTACTTGGTTTATCTTGACCAAGCACGATATTCTCGGACAACTATCAATCGTCATCTCAGTTCAATAAAAGGCTTTTATCATTGGTTGGTTTTGGAGGGATATTGCCAATCTAGCCCTGCTGATGTTTTGCAAGGTCCCAAGCAGCCAAAAGTGCTACCGCGCATCATTGCGTCTTCTGAAATGGATTGCTTGTTAGATACCGCTGAAGATAAGGTACATCATGATGAGGCAAATCATAGCGATACCAACAATCGAAAAAAGATGTCAGAGGCAATAGATCTTCGAAATGAAGCGGTGCTGGAGCTGCTGTATGCGACGGGTTTGCGTGTTTCGGAGGCTTCTTCCCTTACGTTATCAAGGCTTGATTTAGAACAAGGTTTTGTACGGGTAATGGGCAAGGGATCGAAGGAACGTATTGTCCCTCTTCATAAAAAAGCATGTAAGGTATTAAGAACGTATCTCGATCAAGCGCGAGGAGTTTTTCTGAAAGATGCAAATAGTCCCTATGTTTTTCTTTCTTCGCGAGGAAATAAACTATCCACCAATACAATAAGGCTCCTTTTTAAAGAGAGCCTTCGTGAAGCAGGGCTTGATGAATCGCTTACACCTCATGCCATGAGGCATTCCTTTGCAACTGATTTACTTTCAGGGGGTGCCGACCTTCGAAGCGTGCAAGAGATGCTTGGACATTCAAGCCTGTCTACGACACAGATATATACTCATTTAACTTCTGAACATTTGAAGGATGTGCATCATGCAAGCCACCCAAGGGGTTAGGTTGTTTTCTTTGGAGTAAAATGATTGTTTGCAAAACTTTCACTAAGGAGATAACTCCATGGGTCAGAACTCCATTGTTATAAAAGGTGCACGTGAGCACAATCTTAAAAATATTGATGTAGAAATTCCTCGAGACAAATTGGTGGTAATCACTGGTTTGTCGGGTTCAGGCAAAAGTTCTTTGGCTTTTGACACAATGTATGCAGAAGGTCAGCGGCGCTACGTAGAAAGTCTTTCTAGCTATGCTCGCCAATTTTTAGGCCAAATGAGCAAGCCTGATCTTGATTCTATTGATGGTCTTTCACCTGCTGTTTCTATCGACCAGAAAACTACGAGCAAAAATCCTCGTTCAACAGTAGGTACGGTTACTGAAATTTATGACTACCTGCGTTTATTGTTTGCAAGAACAGGTATTCCTCATTGTCCTGAATGTGGTAGAGAGATCAAAGCTCAAACAACTGATCAGGTAACTGATGATGTTTTAGCGCTTGGAGAAGGTAAACGTGCCTTAATAATGGCTCCTGTTGTTACGGGTAAAAAGGGAGAATTCACCAAGCTATTCCAAGACCTGCAAAAAGAAGGTTTTTCCCGTGTCCGTATTGACGGTGAGGTCCAAAAACTTGGTGGGGATGCCATAGTTTTGAACAAGAAAATTAAGCACTTTATTGAAGTGGTAGTAGATCGTGTTGTTCTGAAGGAAAGCGCAACAGGCCGCATTTCTCAAGCTGTTGAAATGGCATGTAACCTTGCTGAAGGTCGCGTACTGGTTAAGGTTATGGAAAAGGATAGCGAAGAGGCTAATATCACCACTTCTTCAGGTGCTAAAGGTGGTCTTGCTCCAGGAGAACATCTGTTTTCTTTAGCTCTAGCTTGTCCAGAGCATGGCTATTCTATGAACGAATTACAGCCACGCGACTTTTCGTTTAATGCTCCTTATGGCGCTTGTCCTGATTGCTTGGGAATTGGCAGCCGTGAAGAAGTGGATCCTAGTTTAGTTATTCCCGATAAAACTCTTTCGCTTGAAGAAGGGGCAGTAGCTCCTTTCAGAACGGGAAATTATTATCCGCAAGTTATGCGTGCGGTGCTGAAGCATTTTGATGTTGATCCAGCTACTCCTTGGGAAGACATTCCAAACAAGGTACAAAAAGCGCTCCTTTACGGTGTGCCAAACGAAAAAATTCGCGTGGATTACTTAACTGTTGATGGGCGTGAAACATATTGGTATATAGAGTGGGAAGGCATCTGCAAAGCGGTTATGCATCGCTATAAGGAGGCTTCTTCGGATCGCCAACGCCAAAAATATGAGCAGTATTTTTCCATTATTCCCTGTGCAACATGCGGTGGTAAGCGTCTTAATCCTCTCATTTTGGCGGTTACTGTTGGCGGAAAAAATATTCATGAAGTGTGCGAGATGTGTGCGCTTGATTCTTTAGCGTTTTTTGATTCGCTTACCTTCGAAAAGCAGCAAGAAGCAATCGCGCTGCCTATCGTTAAGGAAATAAAAACTCGTTTGCAATTCTTGGTTGATGTAGGCCTTGATTACCTTACCCTCGAACGCGCAACCGCCACGCTTTCTGGTGGCGAAGCGCAGCGCATTCGTCTTGCAACGCAAATTGGTGCAGGCCTTATGGGTGTGCTTTACATTTTGGACGAACCATCGATTGGTTTACATCAACGAGATAACGAACGCCTGATTGCAACGCTTGAGCATTTGCGTGATTTAGGAAACACCGTTGTGGTTGTTGAGCACGACGAAGACACTATTCGCAGCGCTGACTATGTTATTGACATGGGGCCTGGTGCTGGTGAACTAGGTGGCGAAGTGGTTGCTTGCGGTACGCCAGAAGAAATAATGAAAGTCCCCGAATCGCTTACAGCTCAATACTTAAGTGGAAAGAAAGTCATCCCGATTCCCGCACAGCGTCGAAATCCAAAGAAGGGAGCTATCCAGCTTAAAGGCGCAACTGAAAACAATTTAAAGAAAGTTGATATTTCAATTCCTTTGGGAACGCTTACTCTTGTTACGGGTGTTTCGGGTTCAGGCAAGAGTTCTCTTATTACTGATACGCTTGCTCCTGCTTTGGCAAATAAAGTAAATCACGCCCATAGAAAAACAGGCGAATATCGACGTCTATTGGGAACGGAACGTATCGATAAAGTTATTAACATAGATCAAAGTCCTATTGGTAGAACTCCTCGTTCGAACCCTGCGACCTATATTGGTCTATGGGATGATATTCGCGCGTTGTTTGCTTCTACTCCTGAAGCAAAGGCTCGTGGATATGCTCCTGGACGTTTTTCCTTTAATGTTGCTGGTGGACGCTGCGAAGCATGTAAGGGCGATGGCCAGAAGAAAATTGAAATGCATTTCTTGCCTGATGTCTATGTTGCTTGTGAGGTATGCGAAGGAAAACGCTACAATCGCGAAACGCTTCAAGTAACGTATCGTGGAAAGAATGTATTTGATGTACTGGAAATGACGGTTGATGAAGCGCGTGAGTTTTTCTCTAAGATCCCCGGCATTGTGCGTAAGCTTGACACGCTTCATGATGTTGGATTGGGCTACATTCGTTTGGGGCAGCCTGCTACCACGCTTTCTGGTGGTGAAGCTCAGCGTGTAAAACTTGCCAGCGAACTACAGCGTAGACAAACAGGTAAGACGTTTTATATTTTGGACGAACCTACTACAGGCTTACATTTTGATGATGTTCGCCAGTTGCTTGAGGTATTACAGCGTTTGGTGGATGCGGGAAACACAGTGCTCGTAATTGAGCATAATTTGGACATTATCAAAGCGGCAGATTATGTCATTGATCTTGGTCCTGAAGGCGGCGACAGGGGTGGTACCATTGTGGCTCAGGGTACTCCTGAAGACATAGCGAAAACTCCCGAAAGTCATACAGGAAGATTTTTGGCGCGTTTGCTTACAGCTCAGTAAATGGTATTAGGAAAGCGAGTATTTTTGCCGTAGGATACCTATTCATGAAGAAGATTTCTCGAGAAAAAGCAGCACTTGGTTTTTTTATTCTTTTGGCTTTAGCGGGCCTTGGGGTTCTTATTGCCTATATTGTGACGGTAGGTCATTCGCTTAATGTTGCGGCAAGCAATATTGACGATGCTACAGGAAATCTCAACGATTACACTGCCATCATATATAAAGGAACTGCAGCTGAACATCATGAAACTGCAGTGAATGCATCGCAACTTGGAGGATTGTCTTCGCGACAACTGAATAAATTATCGACTCAGCAATCTAATGGTGGATCCGAAAATGAAGTAAGCGCTTCTCAGGCAGCTGATACTGCGTCAAATTCAGAAAATGACGAAGAAACAAAACCTATCTCGGTGTTTACTTTGCAGCGCTCGTATGTAGAAAAAGGGGCGCGCGTTTTTAGCGTTGATGTTGAAAAATTGACAAATTACAACACGGAAACTGTTATTCGTGCAGGCAAGTTTACTTTTGGAATTTTATCTATTGACGAAGTGACCGCGCAGGAAAGTTATTTCAATAAGCGTGTTGCTGAATATGAGGAAAGCGGAGTAGATATAATTGTTTGCGTTGTTTCGGATGTTTCATTGTTGGAGTCATACGAAGGTGCCGATATCGTTATTTCCGCTCAAGATGAAGGATTTGCTCCTTATGGAGCATTGGTGGATGGCGTGTTTTATGATGACGCGGCCTTGCAAGGGCAAGTGGGCACAATTTTGGTGTCTCCTTCGCGTACAATTACCGCTCGCGATGCCGTTTCGCTGTAATTTCTCCACTTTTCTTTCATTATGTAAAATAAATTTCAGCAATGATCGCTACGTTTTGTTATTATATCGAAGTTGCCGTCATCAGTAATGGCAAGTGTCACATGTGAAATGCGGGTGTGGCGGAATTGGCAGACGCGCCAGGTTTAGGTTCTGGTGGGTAACCCCCGTGAAGGTTCAAGTCCTTTCACCCGCACCATGTGTGAAACAATGTAGTATCCAAGAAGGAGTTAATTCGTGAACATCAATGTAGAGGCCCTCGAGAATAATCAGGTAAAATTTTCGTTCGAGGTTGACGCTGCCGATGTCGATGCACGTATCAAGCGCACCTATCGTCGCGTTGCTAAGCGTTACAGCTTCCCTGGTTTCCGTCCTGGTAAGGCTCCTCGTCCTGTTGTAGACAGCATTATGGGTGAAAATTCTGTACTCACCACCGTTACCGAGGACTTGGTTAATGAAGTTTATCCCCAGGCTCTTGAAGAAAATAATTTGGTACCTCTACAGCGTCCTAATTATGAATATGAGCTTGACTTGGTGGAAGACCACAAGCCTTTCAACTTCACCGCAACTATTTTGGTAAAGCCTGAAGTTGAGCTTACAAGCTATGAGCCAGTTGAGGTAGAAATTCCTGCAACTGAGGCAACTGATGAAGAGATCGACGCTCAGATTGAAGAGCTTCGCAATTATTATCATGATTTCAAAGATGCAAATGCTAACACCAAGGTTAAGCCTGGTGAATTTGTTGAATTAACTATGACCGTTACCAATGAAGCTGGCGAAGAAGTTTCTGCACTTTCTGCAGACCATCGTCTGTACGAATTGGGTAAGGGTGTTTATCCTGCATCTCTTGATGCGGAACTTATTGGTCTTAAGAAGGGTCAGGAAAAGAGCTTTGACCTTGATTTGACTGATGATGATTCTCTGATCACTTCCAACCTTGAGGAAAAGGGCAAGTTCCACTTTGATGTAAAGGTTGAAGTTATTAAGCGCAAGGTTGTTCCTGAAGTAACCGAGGAATGGGCAAAAGAAACCTTTGGTTTTGAAGGTCTTGAAGATATGCGCACTAAGATTGGTGACAGCATTAAGGGTCAGAAGATGGCAAGTGCTCCTCGCCGTAAGGAAAATGAGTGCTTGATGGAGCTTGCTTCTCGCGTTGAAGCTGAACTGCCAGAGGTCATGTTAGAAACTCAGGAGACTCGTCTTCTGCAGGATTTCTATGCTCAGCTTACTCGCATGGGTCTTACTTTTGATCAGTATCTTAAGACCATGGAGCTTACTGCTGACAAGTTCAAGGAAGACAACAAAAAGCAGGCTGCTGACATGGTTCGTCAGGACTTGGCTTTGGATGCTTGGGCTCGTCACTATGACATTGTTGCAACTGAAGACGAAGTACATGCAGAATTCACTTCAGCAGACTTGGATGATCCAGATGCTATTGAGGCTGAATGGCGCAAGGAAGGTCGTCTGCCAATGATTCGTGAAAGCATTGTTCGTGCAAATGCCCTGCGCGATGTTGTAGCGAAGGCAAAGGTAACCGAAGTTGTAGAAGCTAAGGTTGAAGAGTAAAAACAAGTTCGTATACTAAAACTTTAAAAGTTTGGTTTTATAGTGGTAATAGGGGGCAATCATCGCAATTGTGCGGTGATTGCCCTTTTATAAACATAAGAACAAAGTTGTAGTATTTTGTGTAAGTACTACTAGTAATCAATGAGTGAAACGAGGCACTAATATGTATCAAAACTCTACTCACGCAGCACTCATCCCCTATGTTATTGAACAATCTCCTCGTGGCGAACGCAGTTACGACATCTATTCTCGTCTGTTAAATGAGCGTATCGTTTTTCTGGGCGAGGCTATTGATGATGCCGTTGCAAATACGGTTGTAGCTCAGCTTTTGCACTTGGAATCCGCAGATCCTGATAAGGATATTTCTTTGTATATCAACTCACCTGGAGGATCAGTATCTGCTGGTTTAGCAATTTATGACACCATGCAGTACATCAAATGTGATGTTTCTACTATTTGTATGGGTATGGCAGCATCTATGGGTTCAGTTCTTTTGTGCGCTGGTGCTCCTGGTAAGCGTATCATTTTACCTAATGCTCAGGTTATGATTCATCAGCCTATGGGTGGTTCAGGCGAACGCACACAGCAGACTGACTTTGAAATTCTTGCTACTGAGATGAAGAAAACGCGTGACCGTCTGGAAGGCATTATTGCTAAGCACACAGGCCAAACTGTTGAACGCGTCCATGCAGACTCAGAACGCGATAACTGGATGACCGCCGAAGAAGCTTGTGCATACGGCTTAGTAGACAAAGTTGTTGCTTCACGCTTCGCTTCTAACGAGAAAGCCGAGTAAGAATGACAGATCAGTCTGGCAACATTCCTCCAGCACATACCGAAATCCATTGCGCTTTTTGTGGCAAAACGCCCGATCAGGTAAATGCAATGATTTCTGGTCCAAATGGTATATACATTTGTGATGAATGCATATCTCTTTCAGCTGAAGCTATGATGACCGACTTAAATTTACGCGGTCTTGAATCTGATGCTCTTAATCATGTATTGCAGGTAACGGCTAATACTGATGATGAAGAAGCTAAAGAAGATGAATTCGTTTTAAAGGATCTGCCAACTCCTCGTCAGCTTTTTGAACAACTTTCTGAGCATGTTGTTGGTCAGGATGAAGCAAAAAAGGCATTGGCAGTTGCAGTATATAACCATTACAAGCGCATCAGTTTAGGTGAACATTCTGTTGAGGGCGATGTTGAGGTAGCAAAAAGTAACATTATGCTGTTAGGCCCAACGGGTTCAGGTAAAACGCTGCTTGCCCAAACACTTGCTCGTACTTTGAAGGTTCCTTTTGCTATAGCTGATGCCACTACGCTTACTGAAGCCGGCTATGTAGGTGAAGACGTTGAAAACATTTTGCTAAAGCTTATCACGGCAGCAGATTTTGACATCCCGCGTGCTGAAATTGGCATTATTTACATCGATGAGATTGATAAAGTTGCTCGTAAAGCAGAAAATCTATCGATTACTCGTGATGTTTCAGGCGAAGGTGTTCAGCAAGCTTTATTGAAGATTATTGAAGGAT
>USPD01000018.1 GCA_900556585.1 uncultured Eggerthella sp. | reverse complement strand
CCTATTTGACATGCAGTAAAGCTCACCCGTGTGCCGCTTTGTTTTTGAATGCTCGTGGTGGCAGATTGTCACGACAAAGCGTACATAAGATAGTTGAAAAAGCAGGGCTTTCTATCGGGGTGAAAAATCTTCACCCCCATACACTGCGTCATTCTTTTGCTACCCATTTGCTCGAAGGTGGAGCGGACTTGCGTTCAATTCAAGAAATGCTGGGTCATTCGGATATCTCTACTACGCAAATTTACACTCATGTTCAAACAGCTCATCTGCGCGAAGAATACCTAGCAGCGCATCCGCGAAACAAGTAGCGGCAAAAGACGTTGCCTGCTTTTACCTATGCTTCGAAACAAAAGTGGGGCAATAGGGTAAAACTTCATGCTTCCCTCACAATCTCTCCCACTTTCTCCCACATCTTTTTCAAGCCATATGTAGTGGTTCTGCCAGCTATGTTGCCCATATCTAGATAAAGTGCCTGGAAAAAAGAAACCGCATTTCAGAGTGTGGGGGAGAAAGTGGCAGAAAGGTGGGAGGAAATCCCATTTTGTGTTGCAAAGTGGGATTTGCTCGCCTAAAATGAGTTCATCGAGGGAATCCCGGAAGGAGCAAAGATTTGAGCGAGTTGCTTGGCGAATACAGCCGTAAGCTGGATGCCAAGGGACGCTTGTCTCTTCCTGCAGAATTCCGTAAGGTTCTTCCCGAAAATCTTAAGGTGACACCTGATCCAACTGATCAATGTCTTCTTGTTTTTGAAACTGAAGCATTTTCTGCGTGGGTTGAAAGCCTTTTTGAAACCCAGGGTGGTTTCAAAGCAAGCAATCGAAAAATGGTTGCTCAGCGTAAGGTTTTGAATTCACGTGCAAAACCATGCGAAGTAGATAACTCGGGTCGCATTCATCTGTCCCCTCAGCAGCGCGACTCTGCTTCGCTTGACAAAGACGTTGTTATTGTTGGTGACACGGATCATTTTGAGATTTGGGATGAGGAACGCTGGAACCAGTTCGTGGAAGACACCGATGTGGCTTCCTTGGTGAGCTAGGGTAAGGCGTGTGGACAATGACAAATGAATATCGGCATATTCCCGTTCTGCTTCCTGAGTGCATTGAAGCATTGCATTTGTCTGAAGGACAAACATATGTGGATGCAACATTAGGAGGAGCAGGACATTCTCTTGAAGTTGCTAAACGAATAGGGCGAACAGGGCATTTGATTGGTATTGATCAAGATGCAGTTGCCAGAAAGGCAGCGCGTGAGCGTCTTGAAGCTTTGCCTGATGAAATACGTCCCGCAATTGATATTCTTGATGGCAACTTTGGAGATTTGGATTCGCTTTTGGTGGCGGCGCAAATTCCTTCTATTGATGCAATACTGTTCGATTTAGGAGTTTCGTCGGTTCAAATAGATACACCTGCCCGTGGCTTTTCCTTTAAGGAAAGTGGCCCTCTTGATATGCGGATGGATCCGAGTAATCAAACTTTAACCGCAGCAGAGATCATCAACACTTATAACGCAGCAGATCTCGCTCGGGTCATCCGGCAGTATTCAGACGAACGCTGGGCAAGTCGAATTGCGGACTTCATTGTTGAAGCCCGCAAAGAAAAACCTCTTTCTACAAGCGAAGAACTGGTTGATGTAATTAAGGCGGCGGTACCCGCGTCAGCTCGACGGGCTGGCGGTCACCCTGCAAAACGAACTTTCCAAGCTCTTCGAATAGAGGTCAACGGTGAACTTGATGTTCTTCGTGATGGGCTTGAAGCGGCAGTGCGTTGGTTGGCTCCAGGTGGATATATAGCAGTAATTAGCTACCACTCGCTGGAGGATCGCATTGTAAAAGATCTGTTCAAGAAGCTATCGCAAGGATGTACCTGTCCACCAGATTTACCTATATGTGTATGCGGAAATAAGCCGGTATTAAATGTTTTGACGCGTAAGCCAATACTTCCAACTCCTGAAGAAATAGAACGAAACCCGCGTTCGCGCAGTGCAAAATTAAGGGTTGCGCAACGCCTTGATGAAAATAAATAGCTGCCTCGCTCCAAATGAACTATTACAACACAGCAAGGAGGTGAGCAGATGGCAGGCGTACCCGCATATCGCTATGACCATGAAGTAGCTCAGCCTTATCGCCAGCCGGCTCCTTCTGTTCGTGTTGTTCCTGGTAGAAAGCATACTGCCAATCCTGCTCTTTCGGATTTTGCAGTAGCTGGTATTAAAGTTCTCATCGCATGCTTGGTGGTATTTTTGCTTATTGGCTTTGTGCGAGTAGGCCTTGCTTCTGCTGCATACAGCACCGCTTCACAGGCGAGTGATTTACGTGCGCAGGTGGCCGATGCTCGTACCGCTGGCGAATCGCTTGCTGTTCAGGAAAGCCTTTTAACAAGTCCTGGAAATATTCGTACTCAAGCAGATGAGCAATTAAAAATGAAAGCAGCAGTAAGCTCAGAGACTATTACCCTTTCTGCTGATCCAGTTTCTATTGATTCTGCAGGTAACCTTTCCTTTGCGGGAAGCATCTCGCGTATTACTGCACAAGGATAGCGTCTCATGAGTGATAGGCATTCTTCGCGGCGTCCCTATTCGCAGCGAGTGCGCGAAGATCAAGTTGCTTCTTCGCGTTCTCAAAGACACTCTTCTCGCGATACTAGGCACACATTCGTCCAATCATTTTCTATGGATCAGTTTAATGGCCGATTAGGCGTCATTCTTCTTTTATTTGCAATCGTTGCAGTTATTTTGGCAGGTCGTCTTGTGTGGCTGCAGGTTGTTGATGCTCAAAATAACCTTGATCGAGGTACTTCTCGCGAAGTGACGGTAGATATAGAACCGCGTCGCGGCACCATCTATGATCGTAATGGCACAATTCTTGCCACAACAGTAGATGCCTATAATATTTTCTGTCATCCTCATGTTGTCAGCGCTGACAGAGTAGATCAGCTATCTCAGGCACTTGCTAGTGCGTGTGGTGGAGAAGCTGAAGAGTATAAGGAAAAAATTCAGCAAGACACCAATTTCGTATACCTTTTCAAAGGCGCCGACGAAGACGCAATGAACAAGATAAAAGACCTTGGAATTGACGGGGTTGACTACGAAAAAACATCAAAGCGTGTTTATCCTTGTGGTGCCACTGCAAGCCAGATCATAGGCGTGCTTAATTCTGACGGTGAAGCCATAACTGGTCTAGAGCTGTATTACAACGACATTTTAGGTGGAACAGCTGGCCAAAAAACGCTGGAATACAGTAAAGAAGGAGTGCCCGTTCCTGGTACGGAAACCGTAACTGCTGAAGTAGTTAATGGCCAAGATATTGTTTTATCTATTGATATTGATATGCAACAGAAGCTTGAAGAAGCTCTTGCTCTTCGTGTGGAAGAAGTTCAAGGTTCTGGTGGTTCGGCAATTCTAATGGATTCAGCTACGGGTGAAATATATGCTTGCTCTTCTTCTCCTACCTTTAACATTACTGATTTATCAGAAATCGAAGAAGGAGCAACGAATCTTTCAGGTATTTCGAGCGCTTATGAGCCCGGTTCTATTATGAAGCCAGCAACTATGCTTGCGGCGCTTGAAGAAGGGGTAACAAGTCCTGATAAAACGTATTATTGTCCCGCTGAATTAAAGGTAGATGATTACACCATTACCGACTCACATCCTCGCGATGATATGGATATGGATGCAACCACTATCATTGCTGATTCTTCTAATGTTGGTATTTCGTTAATTGCAAGAGACCTGACTTTTGAAAAGCTGTACGAATATATCCAAAAGTATCAGCTTACTGAACTTACTGGGGTAGATTATCCTGGCGAAGCGAAAGGAACAATTAGTTCTCGTGATACCTGGGCTGAAGTGCAGGGCTACAACATTAGTTTTGGCCAAGGCTTTACAACAACTCCTATAGAGATGGTTCGTTTTTATGGAGCACTTGCCAATAATGGACTTGCTAATCAGCCGCACTTTTTGCTTGATGTTCCAACAGAAGATGAGGATCGCAGCTATTCAACGACACAGATAACCACTAATCAAAACGCAATCGATATGCTAGAAACCATGATGCAAGCAACGGTAGATCGCGGTACGGGTACCGATGCTCAAATTGATGGGTACCGTGTTGTTGGTAAGACGGGTACTGCCGAAATTGCTTCCGAAAACGGCGGATACAAAAGTGGTGTTTACAACATATCCTTTGTTGGATATCTTCCCGATTCTTCTACGAACTTAGTATGCTTTGTCGGCGCTTACGATGTTCCTGGGGAGAGACAAACGGTTCAAGCATTTCACGATATAATGGCATTCGCGATAGATCGCTACAATATAACTCAGAATTGAGGTTTCCATGACATCTAAAACATGTGGAGAATTGTTTTCTGGAATTGATTGCACCATTATTGGCAATCCTGATGAACCTATTTCTGGTATAGCATACCGTAGTGATGCGGTGCATCCGGGAGATGCGTTTTGCTGCATCGTAGGTTTGAAAAGTGATGGACATTCTTTTGCGCAGGATGCAATTGATCGTGGTGCTCGTGTGCTTATTGTTGAGCGCAAAGTATATTTAGCTGATGCTACTGATGTGACGGAGGTTGTTGTAAAAGATTCCCGTAAAGCAATGGCGCGCCTTGCTTCTCGTTTTTACGATAATCCTTCTGAGTCGTTTTCTCTTGTCGGTGTTACGGGCACTAACGGTAAAACAACAACTACGTATTTGGTAAATCATATTGCGCAGGTGCTTGGCAACCGCACTGGTTTAATTGGTACGGTTGGTATTGAAATCGATGGGGAGCACCGACCTTCTTCCCATACAACGCCAGAATCGCCCGATTTGCAGCAATTGTTCGCCATGATGCGTGATGAAGGATGCGGTGTAGTGGCAATGGAAGTTAGCTCGCATGCGCTTGATTTGCAGCGTACCTGGGCAACAAAATTTGCCGTTACTGCTTTTACTAATTTGACGCAAGATCATTTGGATTATCACAAGACCTTCGAGGCGTATTTTGCCGCAAAGGCACGTCTTTTTTCCAAGGATTATCCTGCTAAACGCGTTATTAATATCGATAGCTCTTGGGGCAAAGAACTACTGAAGCGTACTTCAGTGAATGAAGATGTGATTATTACTACAGGGTTTGATCCTTCTGCACAAATTCATCCTATTGAAGTTAATTACAGCGCCTCAGAAACCCATGCAGTACTTTCAGTGCGTGGCACTACTACGGAAGTAACGTATCCGCTTGTGGGACGTTTTAACGTGGAAAATGTTATGACTGCTTTTGGCGTGGCGCTTCAGCTTGGTTATTCGGCGGGCGCTATTGTAGAAGCGCTAAGGGATGTACCTGCGGTTCCTGGAAGACTTCAGTGTGTTTCAGTTGAGCATGACGGCGGTGTTTCCGTGTATGTGGATTACGCTCACACGCCTGATGCTTTAGAAAAGGCAATCGCATCTGTATCTGCGTTAGAAACTGAGGGCAGGACTATTGTGGTGTTCGGCTGTGGCGGTGATAGAGACTCCGGTAAACGTCCTATTATGGGTCGAGCTGCTTTAGCTGCAGATTATGCGGTAGTTACTTCTGACAATCCTCGCACTGAAGACCCAAATGCCATTATTGAAGATATTGTTGCAGGTATGAATGAGGGTACTGATCATTTTGAGGTGGTTCCTGATCGCCATGAAGCAATAGCTCGAGCAATTGCGCTTGCAAACCCGGGCGATGCAATTTTAATTGCCGGCAAAGGACACGAAGACTATCAAATCATTGGTACTGAAAAGCATCATTTTGATGATCGCGAAATTGCTGCAGAAGAGTTAGAGAAGGTGTTTGGTTAACACTATGCTTCTGACGATTGAAAACATTGCTGCGTTTACTAATGCACATATTCTTGACTCGTCATGTGATGTGACCAAAGAGGCGTGTGGTATTACCTGGGATTCACGCGAGGTGCAGCCTGGATCCGTTTATGTTGCGTTACCAGGACAGCGCGTTGATGGGCATAGCTTTATAGAATCCGCTTGCAAGGCTGGCGCTAGTGCTGTTTTGATAATGCAGGATGTTTCTGAAACTGTTCTTTCTTGTGCTCGTGAGTGCGGCACGGCTCTATTGCGTGTTGAGTCTACTCAGGATGCATTTACTGATTTAGCTCGTGGTTACCGTTCGTTGTTGCAAGGTTGTGTAATTGGCATTACGGGTTCAACGGGAAAAACCACTACGAAAAATCTTGTTCGTGATGTGCTATCTGCAAAGTTTTCTTGTGTTGCTACAAAGGCAAATCAGAATAATGAGCTCGGGGTTCCAAGAACCCTCTTAAACGCTGATCCTGACACTGAAATGATCGTTGTAGAAATGGGAATGCGTGGTCTGGGTCAAATTGAGCACTTGTGTGAATTCGTAAAGCCTGATTGGGGTCTTATTACTAATGTGGGAGAAAGCCACATTGAGCTTTTAGGAAACCGTGAAAATATCGCGCGTGCCAAAGCGGAATTGATTTGCGCTCTTCCCGAAAAAACGGGCATTGCTTTCTTAAATGCTGCTAACGATATGTCCGATTTCGTTTGGGCACAAGTAGAGGCAAAATCAAGCGATATTACTAAAGTGCTGTTTGACGGAACAGGAAACGCTGAAGATTTAGAATCTCCTGCTGTTTGGGCGGAAGATGTTTCTCTCGATGGTGACGGATATCCTTCGTTTACGTTGTGTGCTAAAGGGTTTGATTCTATTCATTATGATTCAGATGCAAGTTCGCAAAATTGCAATCAATCACGCATAGAACGTATTGCCTGCACACTTTCGCTACGTGGCATCCACAATATATCCAATGCTTGTTCTGCTGCCGCAGTTGGTTGTGCGGCGGGAATGACGCTAGAAGAAATCGCTATTGCCTTGAAAGCATCTAAACCCGAAAGTGGGCGACAGGAAATTCTCCATTCTGAACAGGGATTTACGGTAATTAATGATGCCTACAATGCCAATCCTGATTCAATGAGAGCATCGCTTTCTTTGCTGAATGCAATGGATGTTCCTGGTCGTCGCATTGCCGTATTAGGTGATATGGGAGAACTAGGTTCTTATGCTCAAGCGGCACACGAATCAGTAGGTATGTCTGCCGCTCATGGTAATATTGACTTTCTGGTTTGTGTAGGCGATCTTGCTCGTTCTATTGGATCAGCTGCTCAGTCTGAAGGCTTCCCTTCGGACTGTTTATGTATGGTAAATACTCGCGCAGAAGCGTTGGAGTTTTTGCAAAACTATATTGCTCCTGGAGATGCCGTTTTGGTAAAAGCATCTCATTTTATGGAGTTAGATGTATTAGCCAAGGGGTTGTTGGACTAGTATGGTTTCGATGGTTTCATTTTTTGAATACCCGACCTTTGTGGTCTTTCTTGCTGTGTTTTTAGGTGCAATTGTAACCATTGCGCTCATGCCAGGTTTTATTAAATTTTTGCGCAAACATCTTATCGGTCAACAGGTTCGCGCTGATGGCCCAGAAAGCCATTTAGTCAAGCAAGGTACACCCACAATGGGTGGCGTTATTATGATGGTTGCTGCAACTATCGTTATAGCAATCCTTGCTGAGCCTGTTCCTGAAACCTGGCTTATAATGGGCGCGGTTCTTGCAACGGGTGCCTTGGGGCTTTTTGATGATGCTTCGAAGGTTGTTCACGAACGTTCTTTGGGGCTAACGCCAAAAGCGAAACTTGTAGGTCAGTTTTTAATCGCAACTGCTTTTGTTCTAGCGGCGATAAACTGGTTGGGAATTTCTCCTGTAATAGATATTCCTTTTATTTGCTCAATTGATTTGGGCGTGTTTACCACCACCTTACCAATTGAGGTTCCTGCAGGGGGAGAATTTAGCATCCCTTGGCTCTATGTTATTTTTGCTGACATCTTGTTAGCAGGCATGAGTAACGCTACTAACCTTACCGATGGTTTGGATGGCTTGCTCAGTGGCACCATTATGGTAGTAATGGTTGTTATGGCGGCCATTGCATTCCGTGCTGGCCTTTTAGACAGCGCTCTTATCGCGGCAGCATTTGCCGGTTGCTGTATTGGTTTTCTTTGGTTTAATTCTTACCCCGCTGATATATTCATGGGCGATACGGGCTCTTTGGCACTTGGTACCGCTTTGGGTTGCTTGGCCATCGTTTCAAAGACTGAAGTTCTTTCCTTGATCATTGGCGGTCTGTTTGTTGTGGAGGCTTTGTCGGTTATCATTCAAGTTCTTTACTTCAAGCGTACTCGCAAGCGTTTGTTCCTTATGGCTCCTCTTCATCACCATTTTGAAAAGAAGGGATGGAGCGAAGTTAAGGTAGTAATTCGTTTCTGGATCATTTCTGCGGCACTTGCTGGAATTGGCTTTTGCTTGTACTTTGCATATTCGTTGATGGGATAAGGCATGACTACTGCATTTGACAACAATAAAAAACATGCCCCATTGCAATTGGGCTCAGTGTTGATTCTTGGTTTGGGTAAATCAGGCAAAGCTGCTAGTGGATACTGTGCGGGCCTTTTGGATACACGCGTATCCTCACTGACGGTATATGCGGGGAATTCTTCTGCGGAGGCAAAAAAATTTGCTCAAGCGCTTACCGAAAAAGGCGCTTTAGTTATTTTTGATTCTGAGAAAATTGAAGGATCGTTTGACCTTTGCATTGCAAGCCCTGGTATCTCAGAAAATTCTTCCTTTTATCAAAACGCTAAAAACTGTTCTGGCGAAGTTATTAGTGAAGTTGAATTTGCTTGGCGTGAAAGCGCAAAGGATTCTGTTTGGGTGGCCGTTAGCGGGACCAATGGAAAGACTACGACCACTTCTTTGATTGCTCATATTCTCAAAGAGTGTGAAAAGAACGCTTTAGCAGTCGGCAATATTGGTGACACCTGCCTTGAGGCAGTTGAAAAGGGAAATTGCTCCTACTATGTAGCCGAAGTTTCTTCTTATCAGCTTGCTTCAACGAATTATTTCAAACCCAATGTGGCAGTATTATTGAATATCACACCTGATCACCTGAAGTGGCATGGTAGTTTTGAGGCCTATGCTGAAGCTAAGCGTAAGATTTATGAGAATTGCGCTGAAGGTGATGTAGTGGTGCTCGATGCCACTAATGATGTTGTTCGTGGTTTTGTTCGCGATCTAAAAAATGATACTAATAGATCCTTTTCGTATATTCCTATGGGAACTTCGGATGGCATTAAAGGGAACATGCGACAGAAGTGCGGCTCCGAAAACGCTGCATTTTTAAAGAACGGCAAGATGCTTTGTTTAGAATCTTCTAAAGAATCTATCGAAGTTCTTTCTGCTGATGATTTGCAGATTAAAGGTGAGCACAATGCTTCGAATGCGTTGGCTGCGTGTGCAGCTGCGTATGCTTTACATTGTCCGGTAAAAGGAATTGCGAAGGCTTTGGCTAGCTTTGCGCCACTGGAACATCGTATTGAGCCTTGTGGTTCTGTCGTGGGGGTAAGTTGCTATAACGATTCGAAAGCAACCAATGTTGATGCCACCCTAAAGGCTCTTGCTGCTTTTGGAGATAAACATCCTATTGTTTTACTTGGTGGCGATGATAAGGGCACTGATTTATCCGAATTGGTAGCTCAGGCTGAAAAGCATTGCAAAGCTGTGGTTTGCTTTGGTGAAGCGGGTCCGCGCTTCTTGGGTGCTTTTAAAGATGCAATAATTCCAGTTTATGCAGCTCATCATTTGGAAGATGCGCTTGATAAGGCGCTATCCCATAGTGTTCCAGGTGATATTGTTACGCTTTCTCCTGCCTGTGCATCATTTGATGAGTTTTCCTGTTTTGAAGAACGTGGTGAAGTGTTTAAGCGCCTTGTAGCTGAAAGAAGTCAAGAAAGAGGTGCCTAAGTAAAACATGTCTTCTCGGGCGGAACAAACAAACCAAAAACGCAGCAAATCGCCCTCAAATTCGTTTTTTAAGAGTGCTCCTGCGCATATAATGGCGCCTCGCTTAATGGTGGGCCTTTCTACTCTTGCTTTAGTTATTCTAGGCTTGGTTATGGTGTATTCGTCTTCTTCTATTACTGCATTTGTGGAACAAGGCGATTCAACAGGCGAAGCTATTAAGCAGGTGGCCTTTGTTGTCATTGGTCTTGTGTTCGCAGCAGGTGCTGTTTTGTTTGCGAAACATGATGTTTTACGTGGCTTTGGAGGCACGATATTCTGGGGCATTTGCGTAGTTTTGCTTGCGATAACCGCCTTGATGGGAACCGTTGGCTTAGGTGCTAAACGCTGGCTTATTATTGGTCCGATCAGTATTCAAATTTCTGAATTTGCAAAAATTGCATTTGTACTAATGGCGGCACGCATCGCTGAAGATTACCGCAACGCTGAAATTGATATGGTGGAAGCGTTTAAACAAGCTGCCATTTACATTATTGTGCCGCTTGGCTTCTTGTTTGTTACTCAGTCCGACTTGGGAACGACGCTCATTTGCTGTGTGGGCCTGTTCATAGTTTTGGTTCTTTCTGGCTTATCGGGCAGAGCAATTGCGGGAGTTTTTATAGTTGGTGCCATACTGGTATTGATTGCAATTTTGATTTCGAGCTACCGTTCAGATCGTTTATTTAATTTCTTGGATCCTTGGGCAGACGAACAAGGTACGGGATATCAGCTTATTCATTCCTATAAGGCACTTGCTGCTGGAGGGATATTTGGTGTAGGTATTGGTAACTCGTACGAAAAGCTTCAATATTTACCTGAAGCCGAAACGGACTTTATTTTTGCCATTATTGGTGAAGAAATGGGTTTGATAGGCGCAATTATTGTTATTGTTGCATTTTTGGTGTTCCTGCGCGGCGGCTTTCTTATTGCAAGTCAATCGAAATCGATGTTTAGTGGTTTCGTTGCTGCTGGCTTAACTACGATGGTTGTTTTTCAGGCGTTTTTGAATATTGCTTGTGTAATAGGTCTTTTCCCTACGACAGGTAAACCGCTTCCGTTTATATCTTCGGGCGGATCGTCTATGATTTCTTCACTTTTGCTTGTTGGCATTATTTTGGCGATTTCGTTTGATTCTCATAACGAAGATGAGTATCGTCAACGACGAGAAAATTTACACGTAGTTTCGACATATTCTCAGCCACAGCGTCAGGGATCAACTGTTCGCGATGGCTCGCGTCGTTCTTATCGTAATGCCCAGCCAGCGAAGGGAAGCGCTTTAAGCTCTTCGTTTCGCGTGGTTCATGGTAATGGACGACAAGGACAGAGGGCGTATGTGACAGAGTCTCGTTTTACGCGGGTACCAAGGAGGTAGAGCAGGATGCGTATAGTTTTATCAGGCGGTGGAACTGCCGGTCATATTAATCCAGCACTTGCACTTGCTGAAGAACTACAGGATCGTGGTCATGAGGTGCTTTTCGCTGGCACGCCAGGTGGAGTAGAAAAAACGCTTGTTGAAATGGCTGGTATTCCTTTTAAGGGATTTGAGGTTTCAGGTTTCGATCGCAGCCATCCGCTTACCTTGGTAAAAGGACTTAAAAAGCTTTCGCATTCGGCTAACGAAGCAGGAAGATGGTTTGCAGAAATTAAACCAAATGCTGCAGTGGTGTTTGGAGGCTATGCGTGTCTTCCTGCAGGCAGAGCAGCAAAGGCATTTCGTATTCCGCTTATTATTCATGAACAGAATTCTGTTATGGGCATGGCAAACGATTACCTTTCAAAGGATGCTACTGCTGTAGCACTTACGTATGCTTCTGCAGGCAGAAACGTTAAGGATCAAACAAAGATTATTGTTACGGGCAATCCAGTACGTAGGTCAGTTTTGGAGGCCACTAAAGAAGAGGGTAGGGAATATTTGGATATTCCCGAAGATGCCACTATGCTGTTAGTTTTTGGCGGCAGTTTAGGCGCTCGTCATATTAATACTGCGATAACTTCAATGAAAGACGAACTGCTGGCGCTTGATAATGTGTATGTAGTGCATATTACCGGTCCAAAAGAATACGAAACGGTTTGCAATGATTTGGCATTAACCGAAGAAGAGAAAAAGCGCTATATAGTTAAAGACTACGAGGATAATATGGGCGCAGTTCTTGCTGCAACGGATCTCGTTGTTTCGCGTGCAGGTGCTTCTTCGCTCGCTGAAATATCAGCTCGCTGTATTCCAGCTATTTTGATTCCATTTCCTTATGCAACAGCTGATCATCAAACAGCTAATGCTCGAGAATACGTTGAGCGTGGTGCTGCTGTGCTTATTAGCGATGACAATGTTGAGTCGCAAGAGTTTTCTAATTCAGTACTTGGATTATTGAAAGACGAAAAATTACGCGAAGACATGAAGGCTGCTGCGGCAACGTTTGAGACACAAAATGCTGCAGGGCATTTAGCAGATGTAGTTGAGCTGATGATGAAGCGCTAGTGTTGCGCTTGTTTTCGCGATTACTGTGTGTTTACATATACAATTTCAGGAATTATATACAATAAAAAGCGATCTCGAGGAGGATGTCCGTGGCTGAGAATCGCATAAATAACGTACATTTTATTGGCATTGGCGGCGTAGGTATGAGCGGTATTGCTCGTGTTGCTAAAGAGCAGGGTATGGAAGTGTCTGGCTCTGATTTGCGCGAAAGCCGTTACACGCAACAGCTGCGTGAAGCAGGTGTGCGTGTCTTTATTGGACAAAATGCATCGAATTTGGATTCTTTAAATCCTGATGTAGTGGTAGTTTCTACGGCGATTTTGGAAAACAATCCAGAATTGGTAGAGGCTCGTCGTCGCGGGCTTCCAATTTGGCATCGCGCTAAAATGCTTGCTCAGCTAGGTCATTCCCGTCGCACTTTAGCGGTAGCGGGAACCCATGGTAAAACCACTACTTCATCTATGCTAGCTTCAGTAATTGATGGCATGGGGTACGATCCAACGTTTCTTATTGGTGGCATCGTTCGTGCTTACAATTCAAATGCCCATTGTGGCGAAGGTCGATATTACGTAGTTGAAGCAGATGAGAGCGATAAATCCTTTACCTATCTTGATCCTGAATCAGTGCTGGTGACCAATATTGAGGCCGATCATCTGGATCACTACGAAGACTTAAATGAAATTTACCAGCTGTTTGGCGATTTCATGTCTTCAGTGCATGATGATGGCTGCTGTGTTGTGTGTGGCGAAGATAAGCCACTTGTTGAAACCGCAAGAAAAACAGGACGTAAAGTTTTAACGTATGGTTTTTCCGATGCGTGTGACACGGTAGTTTCTGGCTATAGTGTTTCAGGTGTTTCTACCTCGTTTACTGTTACGCTTCCTGACGGAAAAGCTCTTAGTTGCCATTTGAAACAAAACCCTGGAAAGCATAATGCGTTGAATGCTGCTGGTGTTCTTACGCTTCTCATGACTCAGGGATTCGATGTTGAACATGCTGCTGAAGTGTTGGCGGATTTTTCTGGCGTACGCCGTAGGTTTGACTTAGTAGGGCAAGCAGCAGGCATTACTATTCTTGATGACTATGCGCATCATCCTACTGAAATTGCCGCAACTATCGAAGCGGCTAAAAGTCTTGATTTTAAACGAGTATGCGTTGTGTTCCAACCTCATCGCTATTCAAGAATTAAATTGTTTACTGAAGTATTGCGTGACGAATTTGCTTCAGCTTTTGACAAGGCCGACATGGTGGTATTCACCAATGTGTATTCTGCTGGAGAAGCCCCTGTGCCAGGTGTAACAGGCGCTACGTTTATGCAGCCAGTGTTAGATCATCTTGGAAATACCGATAAGCTTACCTATATAGGACGACGAATGGAGCTTGTTCCTTATTTGGTTGAAAATCTCAAAGCAGGGGACTTAATCATCACTATGGGAGCAGGCGATGTAACTGGCGTGGGCCCTGAATTGCTTGCCGCTTTAAAAGAAACAGAAAAGGGCACCAACTAATGGCAGCTCGTCATGCTTCCGAATTGGAATTAATGCGTTTTGATGATGATTTTGATGGATCAATTCGCTTAGATGAACCAATGTCGCGCCATACTACCTATCGCATCGGTGGGCCCGTTCGTGCATTTGCGGAAGTTAATTCTATTGCTGCACTCGGCTCTCTATTAAAGGTGTGTGCTGATGAAAACCTTTCCTGGTTTATTTCTGGGAAAGGCTCTAATCTTTTGGTGTCTGACGATGGCTACGATGGTGTAGTTATTTCTCTTGCTGGAGAATTTCGTTCTTGGCGCTTTGATGATGAGCTTCAGCATGTGGTTGTTGGTGCAGGCACTATGCTGTCTCGCCTGGTGCAAGAAGTATTTCATCATGGCTATTCAGGTATGGAATTTGCGGTAGGGACTCCTGGTACTGTCGGGGGTGCCTTGGTGCAAAACGCGGGTACGCGAAAAGACTGGATTGGGTCTCGCGTGGTTTCGGTTACTACTTACAATGCTCAAAAAGGGCTAAAGCGTTACGCTGCTTCTGACTTATCGTGGGGGTATCGTACGTCGCATTTTCCTTCTGATGAAATAATCGTTGAATGCGAATTGAAGCTTGAAAAGGCTTTTTCTGGAAATATTCATGAACGTATGAGCGTGCTTCTGTCAAAGCGTAAAGAAAGCCAGCCTCTTGATTATCCTTCATGTGGAAGCGTATTTCGTAATCCTGAAAATGGCTCTGCTGGAGAATTAATAGAAAGTGTGGGGCTAAAAGGTAGAAGTTGTGGAGGAGCATGTATTTCCGAAAAGCATGCTAATTTTATTGTTAATACTGGTTCAGCAACAGCGAATGACGTTCTGACATTGATTAATTTGGCGCGAGAAGAAGTGAGGAGGCGCTATGGTATCGAACTCGAGACAGAGGTCCGCTTCCTCGGCTTCAAGGACTAGATCTTCGAGAAATAGATCGTCAGCGCGTCCCACAACGGTCAAAGGCCGTCCTAGCCAAAGCAGATCATTGCGAAGGTCTTCAAGTGCTACATCGCCGCGTACTCGTACTGCTTCTAGCTCGTACAGTGCACGCTCTCAGCGGTCATCTGCGCGCAGCCGCAATCAATCCGAACAGCCACTTCGTTCTGTCAGCGTTTCTGACGTGCATAATGCTGCTCGGTATCGTTCAAAGCGTGCCGCTCGTAGGCTGCCAATTGTAGTAATAGTGGGAGTAATTTTAGTTGCCGTACTTGGTATCGCAGGGGTGGTACTTGCAAATTCGGGTGTTTTTACGGTACGTCAAGTAACCGTTTCTGGGGTTTCTCATATTACCGCAGAAGAAATGACCGAATTAGCTGCTGTTCCTGAAGGAACTACCTTGCTCAATGTTGATGCTAACGGTATAACTTCGCGTTTAACCTCAAATCCTTGGGTTCAAAGTGCAAGTGTTGATCGTGTATTTCCTGACACTTTAAACCTGAATGTTACAGAACGAACTATTTCTGCTGTTGTTTCTGTTACCGTTGATGAATCGAATACTGTAGAAAGGTGGGCGCTGGCTTCTGACGGTATGTGGCTTACCGAACTACCTGATCAAAACAGTGCAGAAGGGCAAGCGTTGCCTGCCTCGGTATATGAAGATGCAGCAAATGCGTTAGAGATTACTGATATTCCTTATGGGTCTTCTCCAGAAGCAGGGAAGTATTGCAATAATGCAAATGTAGAAAATGCGCTTTCAATTATTGATGGTATGACTACAGAATTAGCCAATCAAATTAAAAGCGTTTCTGCAGCAAGTAGCAACTCTACTACGTTAACGCTTGACAATGGAGTAGAAATTGCTTTTGGTGACTCACAGGATATTAGAGATAAAGAACGGGTATGTCTTGAACTTTTGCAAGAACATGAGGGGAAAATATCGTACATCAATGTACGAGTTGTGAATAAGCCTGTTTGGCGTTCTTTGTAACACCTGATATTGACAGTGTCGTTTTGCAAACCTCAATGTATTGTGTAAAATATTCAAGATGTCCAAACTAAGGGCTTACCCTTGTGGGATAGAGCTGAAATATAACTGAAAGCGAGCAAACATGCAACAGATTCTTGGCTCTGACAACCTCGCGGTAATTAAGGTCGTCGGTGTTGGCGGTGGCGGCACGAATGCTGTTAATCGAATGGTTGAAGCTGGCATTAAAGGTGTCGAATTTATCGCAGTTAATACGGATCGCCAAGCACTTATGCTTTCCGATGCTGACAAAACTATTCATATCGGTGAAGAAATCACTCGAGGACTTGGCGCTGGCGCAAACCCCGAAGTAGGTTGCCAGGCTGCTGAAGAGTCCCGTACTGAAATTCGTGAAGCGTTAGCAGATGCTGATATGGTATTTGTTACTGCAGGCGAAGGCGGTGGCACGGGTACTGGTGCTGCACCTGTTGTCGCAGAAATTGCACGTGAAGAAATTGGCGCTTTAACGGTTGGCATTGTTACGAAGCCATTTAGCTTCGAAGGTCGTCTTCGTCGTAATCAGGCAGAACAGGGTATTGACTATCTTTCGCAAAAGGTAGATACGCTCATTGTTATTCCTAACGACCGTCTGCTTGAAATTGTAGAAAAGAAAACCAGCATGCTTGACGCGTTCCGCATCGCGGATGATACTTTGCGTCAAGGCATTCAGGGTGTAACCGACCTGATTACCATTCCTGGTTTGATTAACCTTGACTTTGCAGACATTCGTACCGTTATGAAGGATGCTGGTACCGCAATGATGGGTATTGGTATTTCTTCGGGCGATTCTCGTGCTTTGGATGCTGCAGAACAGGCAATCAACTCCAGCTTACTCGAAACTTCAATTGCAGGTGCTTCTCGTATTTTGTTCTCTATTGCAGGTGGTCCAGAGCTTGCTTTGTCTGAAGTTGATGAGGCAGCTCGCGTAGTTGAAGCTGTAGCAGACGAAAATGCTAATATTATCTACGGTCAGATTGTTGATCCTGAATTGGGTGACACTATTCGCATCACGGTAATTGCAACAGGATTTAAGGCAACTAATAATCAATCTGCGATGGATTTCTCCCGTCGTGACAACATGTTTGCTTCAACGCAACCAGCTCAAACCCAAAAGACAAGTCAGTCTCAGCGTCCGCTGTATCCATCAGAACCTCGCTTTGCTGATGAAGACTACATTCCTGACTTCTTGAAGCGTCAGTAAGTTTGTAGTTATTTCGGAAACGCTGGTACGTAAAGAGATTATTATGACGGCCCTTGCTCTTCCTTATCCGAAGCTTGCCAAGGGTCGTTTTGCGTCTATAGAGGCATATTCCGATGTTGCCTTGTATGAAGCCATGGGTATTCGTATTGCGTTTACCTGTCGTGGTTTTGGTGTTAGTGATGGCCCTTATGCTTCGCTTAATTTAGGTAGTCATGTGGACGACAGCTTGGATGCCGTTTTTGAAAATCGTCGTCGCGTCTTGGAAGCATTTGCAACGCCCGATACTCCTCTTGTTGTTCCTAATCAGGTTCATGGGGACACGGTTTTAGTTCTTTCTGATGAAGCGGAGTTGGAAATGTTTCGCAAACACGCCAATGAAGGGGCTGATGGTTTAATTTTGAAAGATGTCCAAGCTGCGGCAATGCTATGTTATGCGGATTGCGTTCCCGTAATTATCGTTTCTCCCTCAGGACAGTTTGCTGTTGTGCATGCTGGCTGGCGTGGCGTTATGAATACCATTTCAGTTAAGGCGACTCTTCGTATGGCGCAGCT
Source organism: uncultured Eggerthella sp. (assembly GCA_900556585.1). Lineage (GTDB taxonomy): Bacteria > Actinomycetota > Coriobacteriia > Coriobacteriales > Eggerthellaceae > Anaerotardibacter. The sequence goes on along the minus strand of USPD01000018.1, from coordinate 6,493 downwards.
TGACCAACCGGAGTGCGGCAGCGAAGCGCAACGAAAATACAACGTTTATATTGGTCCTCATATTCGTCGAGAATGCTTTGAAACAAGCGAAGAATTGCATAATTCATTTGTGGAGAAGTTTGGCTCGTCGTGTGACGCTGGGTATCGTCACATTGATTTATCTCAAGCGCTTATTACTCAATTGACGCGGGCGGGAATTGACTCTGAAAGAATCTGCGATCTTGGTTTATGTACGGTTTGTAATAATGATGAGTTTTTTTCATACAGAGCGCAGGGTGGCATTGCTGGGCGTCATGGGGCATTTGCATATCGTGCTTGAAACAATCTAGGTAGTAATCGTATAAAAATAAGATATCATGCTTGTTTTGGCGCTATGATCGAAGCAGTAAAGTGTGTTTTTACGATTAGATAGCTTTTTAAGGGAGAGGACGGCATGAGCACTGCGACACGTTATCAGCATATTCGTGCTGAGCTTGATAAGGAATGCAAAAAAGCGAGAAGAAATCCTGAAGATGTTTTACTTTTGGCGGTTTCCAAAACCGTAGACATAGATCAGGTGGAGCTTGCTATCCAGGCGGGAGCGCGGGCTTTTGGAGAAAATCGCCCTGATGAGCTTTTGCGCAAGCATGAAGCATTTCCAAATGTTGAATGGCATTTTATCGGTAATATTCAATCAAGGCGCATTGGGGATATTGTTTCTGCGGCAACTTTAATTCATTCGGTATGTAAAGAATCTCACCTTGCAAAAATTGACGCAGTAGCAAAATCTTTAGGAAAATGCCAGCGTTTATTGCTGGAGGTAAATGTTTCTGGAGAAGAAAGCAAAAGCGGGTTTGCGCCTGATGATGTTGCTGGAGTTCTTGAGCGTGCTCAGGGGCTAGAAAACATTTCAATAGAGGGCTTGATGACTATGGCTCCTCAAGGAGATTTGGATGCAATTAATAAGACATTTTCCGGATTAAGCCAGCTTAACCAGCAGTTACAAGAAAAAATACAAAAAGAAGGTTTGGCATACCATTTGTCTGCTCTTTCTATGGGAATGACAGAAGATTGGCGTGAGGCTGTTGGTTTTGGCACTACTATTGTAAGGATTGGTCGAGCAATTTTTAGCGATGACTTTGAAGCGTGATAATAGATTAAATAACGAATCAGAAGGGTATTGAAACATGGATTTTCCACGCCCCTCCGTTTCTCCGAGCAACATTATCGGAGATATTAAAGATCGGTTTGGGTTTGGCGGCTCAAAACAGCGCAGTTACGATGAAGACGCATATTATGACGAATATGATGATTATGGCTATGATGATGCTGATCCATATGGTCAAGAAGATGCGTATGCTTCATCAACCCAGGCGGATCCGTATGATCGTCTAGAATATACTACTCGTACTACGGCGCCTCGTCCTTCGCGAACTTCTTCGTATTCAACCTCGCCTCATTTGGTGAGTTCGGAAGATATTCGTGCAACAACAAGCGCCTATGGTGTTTCTACGGCGGCCGCAACTACCTCTTTTGCGTCTTCTCGCAGCGCTTCGACTCCAACGAGACAAGAGGCTACCACTGCAATGCCTTCGGTGTCTTATGGTTCAGATGCTTCTGCGGAATCAGAACAGTACGATGTTCCGGCAACTTCTTATACTGATTTCGTGTCTCCTTATAAAGAACACGCAAATCAAAGTTCCGTTTCTGCATCATCGCATTCGGCAGGACTTGATTCTTTGTTTACACCTTCAGCAGGTTCTGATAGCACATCGAATGCCTACTCTACTACATCTGATACACAGTCAACAGGCTCAACAAGCTATTCTCGTGAGATAACGCTTTTGCAACCTGTGAAGTACGATGACGTAGCTTCCGTGGCGCGTTCGGTAAAATTAGGCAATATTGTTGTTTTGTCATTGCGCTCTACTGATGCGGCATTGTCAAAGCGCGTGCTTGATTTTTCTTTCGGTGTTGCGTCTGCTCTTGATGCTCACGTGGATTGTATTGCGCAAAAAACGTTTGTCATTGTGCAGGGCAGGGAACTTTCGCTAGAAGAAAAGCATCGCCTTCAGAAGCAAGGCATTTTATAGACATTAGGTACAAGGGCAGCAAAGGATTAAGTATCTATGATTTCGTATCTTCTTGTTACTCTCGCTGATACATACAGCTTGGTAATTTTTGTCTATGTAATGATGTCGTGGATCCCATCGAATTCGGGCATTATTGGTGATTTGCGCAATGTGCTTGGAAAGATTTGTGATCCTTATTTGAATATTTTTAGACGGTTCATTCCACCAATTGGAGGAATGATTGACATTAGCCCAATACTTGCATTGCTTGTGCTACAGTTCGGAGTAAGATTTATCGTTGCAATACTGTAATGATAGGTACTGGGGATAAACAAGGTAAAATTGAGCTATCATTAAAGCAGCTCAGAGCAAATAGAACTACGTTAGGGGTATTTCATGGCGATCACTTCCGCTGACATCCAGAATCAAAGCTTTAAGATCGAGCGTCGTGGTTATGACGTTGATGAAGTAGATGTATTTTTAGAGCGTGTTGCTTCTGAAATTGATGATTTGAATGATGAAATTGCACATTTGCGTTCTCAGGCAAGCGAAGCAGCTTCTGCCGCTCGTACTGAAGTAATTTCTCAGCCTGAGATTGATGTAGTAAGTCATGAAGAGCTCGCTGAAAAAGATGCCAAAATTGCCGAGCTTGAAGCTCGTTTGAGTGAACGCAAGAGCGATGATAGTGCTATTGCACAGGCTTTAATTGTTGCTCAGCGTACTGCTGACGAAATTATTTCTAAGGCAAAAGCTGAGGCGGAGCAAACACGCATTAATGCTGAAGAAGAAGGCAAGCGTATTCTTGATAAAGCTAATGCTGAAAAGCAACGCGTTATTGATCACATCAATGAACTTTCTGCAAGCCGTGAACAGGTACGCGAACAGTATCAGGATATGCTAAAAGAATTTATCGGATCTGCTACTCAGCGTCTTTCTGAAATTGGCGGTGAAGTAACAGCAGGTATTGAACTTCCAGCTGAATTGCTTGAAACTCCTAAGGTAGATGACAAAAAGAAAGAATCAGCAGATGTAAAAGCTCCTAAGTCTGCACCTAAGTGGGAACCTGGTTCTCCAGTAGCAACTTATACTACTCCTACCGTAACTCCTGTAGTGAGCGCACCTGCTACGCCAAAGCCTTCTGCAGCTTCTAAGGACTTTTCGGGTTACGGAGATGCGGACGATTCGTTTGCGTTTGACGATGTAGACTAAGTTTTTATTAGATGTCTTACATAGAACATCAAAAGGCAGCCTTGTGAGCTGCCTTTTGTTTTTGGCGGATTGGTTTGCAAAACCAGTTTTCAAGATCAAGTTTCCTAAATCAGGTTTGCAAAACCAGGCTTATAGGTCAAACTAACTTCGATGTAAATGAGAGTGGGTCTATAAGCCGGGTTCTGTAATCGGCAACCATTTATCTCGATTACGCGTCACCGCGTAACTCAAGCACGCAACCCGAACGCACGGAAAGGCGGCCGTAGAGCGTTCCTATTTGCGCTTGCTCCAGATGGGGTTTACCAAGCTATGCTGTTACCAGCATACTGGTGCGCTTTTACCGCACCGTTTCAGCTTTTCTCTTCAGCATTAACTAAAGAGAGTTTTCTTTTCTGTGGCACTAATCCGTCGGGTCGCCCCGCCCAGCCGTTAGCTGGCATCTTGCCTTTTGAAGCCCGGACTTTCCTCATGCAATGCACGCGGTTGCCCGACCCACTCTGGGTTGCTATTGTAGCAGACCTAAAATCAATATGGTGTTGTTTCGTGTTAGACGTTGCGGAGAGCTAAATAAGCTAATATTACAGGAATAGCGTATTGAGCAACTATATTAACCCTGCTGAAATATATTGCTTTTATGGTTTGAAATGCGTTGGAAAGTATTAAGGAAGAGAAGCATATGAAACGCTGCTTATTGGTTGGTGCGGCGCCCTCCGAATGTGAGGGGCTCGATTATATATTAGGCACACAATCCTTCGACGCTCTTTATGCTGTTGATGGAGGGTATCGTGAACTGGTAAAACGAAATCTTGTTCCTGATGCGGTGTTCGGCGATTTTGATTCTTTAGGGAGCGTTCCAAACCATCCAGAGGTATATGAATACGATACCTACAAGGATTTTACTGATATGGATCTTGCCATTCACCACGCTATTGAGGCGGGATATGACGAGCTTGTTGTATGCAATGCGTTTACGGGACGGCTTGATCACACTATTGGGAACATGCAGCTTCTTATTCAGGCGGCGGCGCAAGGCAACTGTATTTGGGGAATTGAAGAAGACGAGGCAATAGCACCCCTTATAGGTCCGGGAGTTTTTTCTTCGCTTTCTTTTTATGAAGGCGCAATGGGCACTTGTTCGGTTCTTTGTCATAGTGATGTTGTTCGAGGGGTAACGGAAACTGGTCTTGAATGGAGCCTCGATGGTGCTACTTGCACTAATCGTGCGGTATGGGGTATTTCAAACGAACTTAAAGGTAATGCGGCTCGCATTAGTGTTCAAGAAGGTTCTCTTTGGGTAACGTTTCCATTAAAAGAAATAGAACGCGCCTATTACGATCAATTGTCTCAAACAGAATAGAAATAAAAGCAGAATAAGAATTCTGATGGAATAAGAATCAAGCAAAATACAAATTCAGGCGGGTAAATAATCAAACAGAATAAAAATAAATTTCCTCTGTCTAGATTGTGAGTACGTTTACGAAATGAGTATAGGCGTGCATTCTGTGGGCATTACAATGGACTTCACATAAAGTAATTTATATAGCTTGCAAAAGGGGAGCTTGGTTGACTGGGATTGACCTTGCTGAGAGGAAGCGAAGCTTCGACCCTTAGAACCTGATATGGATAATGCCAGCGAAGGGAGAATCATGACGCAGATCGATGCGGCGCGTGCCGGTATTATTACGCCAGAAATGAAGGCGGTTGCTGCCAAGGAATATTGTAGTGCTGAAGAAATACGTTCTGGCGTTGCGGCAGGTTGTATTGCAATTCCTGCGAATATCAATCATACCAATCTTGATCCGGAAGGTGTTGGGTCGGGTCTTCGTACTAAAGTAAATGTTAATTTGGGCATTTCGGGTGATCTTATGGATGAAGAGATGGAACTCGAAAAAGCTCGCATTGCTTTAGAGCTTGGCGCTGAAGGCATTATGGATCTTAGTAATCATGGAAAAACGCGCGAGTTTCGTCGTAAATTACTTTCTATGTCATCTGCAATGATTGGTACCGTTCCAATGTATGACGCAATTGGGTACCTGGAAAAGCCTCTGATTGGCATCAAGGCTCAAGATTTTTTGGATGTTATTCGTGCGCATGCTGAGGATGGTGTTGATTTTGTAACAGTTCACGCCGGTATGAATCGCCGAGTGATTGAATCGTTTAAGGAAACTGGCCGCTTGATGAACATTGTTTCTCGAGGTGGATCGCTGATTTTTGCGTGGATGGAAGCAACGGGAAACGAAAATCCTTTCTATGAATATTATGACGAAGTACTAGAAATCCTTCATGAATACGATGTCACCATCAGTATTGGTGACGCTATGAGACCGGGATGTACGTATGACGCAAGCGATGCTGGCCAAATTGCTGAATTAATAGAAATAGGCAAGCTTACTAAACGAGCTTGGGATGCTGGTGTTCAGGTTATGGTAGAGGGTCCAGGCCATATGGCTCTTGATGAAATTGCGGCAAATATGAAGCTAGAAAAGCGCCTATGCCATAATGCGCCTTTTTATGTTTTAGGCCCGTTGGTTACTGATATTGCACCAGGGTATGACCATATTACTGCCGCGATTGGTGGAGCAGTTGCAGCTTCAAGTGGTGCTGACTTTTTGTGCTACGTTACTCCTGCTGAGCATTTGCGCCTGCCCGATGCGAACGATGTACGTGAGGGTTTAGTTGCGACTAAAATTGCAGCCCATGCAGCAGATATTGCTAAGGGAATTCCACATGCGCGAGATGTAGATAATCGAATGAGCGATGCCCGTAGACGTGTTGATTGGGAAGAGATGTTCTCTCTTGCGTTAGATCCTGTTAAGCCACGAAAGTATTTCGAAAGCGCTCCACCTTCTAATGAAGGAACGTGTACTATGTGTGGCAAGATGTGTGCGGTTCGCACGGTAAATACCATTATGGATGGTTTGGTAATTGACCTGGGTGATGAGCTAGGTGAATCTTCGCAGCATAGTGAAACCGATAAGAGTGATAAGAAAAATTAAGACACTTAAGCAGAATCGTAATAGGAAGCGAGTCATGCAATGATATCTTGTGCGCTTAGTATTGCTGGATCCGATTCAAGCGGGGGAGCGGGAATCCAGGCGGATATTAAAACTATGACCGCATTGGGAGTATATGCTGAAACGGCCATTACCGCTTTGACGGCACAGAATACGCAAGGTGTTCAAGGTGTTTTGTCTGTCGAACCAAATTTTGTGGCTCAGCAAATTGATAGTGTG
>USPD01000017.1 GCA_900556585.1 uncultured Eggerthella sp. | reverse complement strand
TGCCTTTCTGCCTTTCTGCCTTTCTGCCTTTCTGCCTTTCTGCCTTTCTGCCTTTATGCCTTTATGCCTTTATACCTTTACACCTTTATTGAACTAAGTTCCCAAAGTAACTGAAGGCTGCGAAATAATACATAAACAAATGGATCTATGCTTTCGAAGTAAATCTAATCTAGAATCCGAGTCCTCACTTATTCCTGTACGGCTTACTTCGACGCTATTGCCTGAATGCTTGATCTCAAATACGGAATCATCAAACTTTTCAAAATCCGTTAGAGTTGGTTTTGTTTTATCCTACCATCCAAAAATTGCATTGACCCCCCAAACCATTCCATAAGTTTTTTGCAACTTTTCTCTTTGCAGCTTTTTCGCCTAACAATCATTAAACTTTTTTCGCCTAACAAACCTTTAAGGCAGTTCTTCAAGTATGCATTCCCTGAGCATGACGAACAGAAAGGATCATTTGAAGATAAAGTTACAAAACATAAAAGCGGACCCCGAATGGAGCCCGCAAGTTTACTTTTTACGCAAAACTGCTCAAAGTAAGCAGCTCTGTTATATACCTGGAAACGGCAACTAGCCTACCAATTCATCAAGCGTTTTAGGGCCACAAACCGAACCATCAGCCATCGCAGCTTCGATTTGATCATCGGTATAGCCTAAGTCCTTCATAACAGCTACGGTAGAGCTACCTAACTTATCGCTAGGAGTATAAACAGGAACGGGTTCGGATTCAAACTGAATAGGCACCGTTGGAATATTGCGATCAGCTTCAGGATAGTGAATCTTTACCAGATAATCGTTATCCCAAACATTTTGATCTTCATACACATCCACAGGAGTCTGGCAAAGCTCAATAGGAATAGCGTTGTCCTTAAACAACTTTAAGGCCTCTTCGGCGGTCATTTTACCTAATGCCTCATCAAGGATACCTACAACTTCAGGATTCAAGCCGGCTTCGTTCATCTTGTTGCAGTTAACCAAACGAGGGTCATCAATCAAATCATCACGCCCGATAAGACCCATAATCTTGTTATAGTCGCGATCATATTCTGGATCGCACATAGCAACATATTTACCATCACCAGTCATATACACATTATTGAAAGGACAAATTACCTCTAAACGACTCTTAGGATAAGGATTGCCATACTGAGCAGAAATCATACCTGTCATAAGAGCATATACACCTGCATGCTGCAAAGCACACGTTACATAATCACCAACGCCAGATTTTTCACGACCAACAACAGCAGCACAGATGCCTGCAGCCAAGAACATTGCTGCCTGCAAATCACCATAACCATTGGTAGGAATCATAGGGGAATCACCACGATTCACTGTGGTGCCAAAAACACCACCGCGCGCCATATAGCACGTTACATCGAAACCGGGATCATCCTTTTCAGCGCCTTTTTTACCATATCCAAGACCATGACCCATGATAAGACGAGGATACTTTGCATGAAGGGTTTCCCAATCCAGGCCCATTTTACGAAGAGACTTAGTGCGAGTATTGGTAATAAATACATCTGCTTCAGAAAGAAGCTTGTCCATAACTTCTGCGCCCACCTCACTCTTTAAGTTCAGCGAAATAAAGCGCTTATGCAGATTACACATATCAAACGCAAGATTTTCTTCGTCTGACATAGGCATATTGAAAACTGCTGCCTGAGTTACACGCAGAGGATCACCTTTTGCTGCCTCTACCTTTATTACATCAGCACCCCATTCTCCAAGAACGCGACCTGTTGCCGGAGTCGCCATATAGGTAGTTAAATCTACAACCTTAATTCCCTCGAGTGGCTTCATAAAATTCTCCTCCCTTATTCTAGGCAAGTAGCAAGTAGTTTGTATAAACCCAATAGCTAGGTACAAGTGCTACACAAACCTAGAAATATCGGACCTGTAGCCCTAATGATTAACATAAATTAATTATAAAGTGTTAGGAGAAAACCAGAAGATAACATCCATGACAAAATGACTATTTATCGCCTTTGCGATAAAAAGATGTAATAGAAATGGGATGAATACGGGAAAATGAAGAAAACAACATGAAATTGTTCAGCAGGTAATTCCAGCACTTAATTTAGCATCCATCGCGTAACGCTTTAAGCCTTTTTAAGACATCAGGACTTATTCTATCAGCTACCGTATTTTTGCAAGCAACTTTAATGGTGTTATCAAGATCGGCCTCATCCGACAATTCATCCATTTCCAAGCTAAAGCCATTTGCACTCATACGATCTACTCCGCCACCAAATACCGCATCCTGAATAGAAGCGTCACTGGTAACAACCATCACTTCGACACGACGTTCACGTGCATCATGGGATAGTTTTTCGATAACCTTATCAGCCGATGATCCAAACGGTGAAAACATCACTTTTACGCCACCAATAGTTTGCGTCTTACCTGCTGATTCAGGATTATCCGCCGCATCAAAAACAATAATGGCACGATATTCGCTTCCCGCATAAGCTGCTACATCGCTGATAAGCGCTTCGCGAACCATATTGAATTTTTCATAGGTGTAGTCTTCTTGATTGCGCATATGAACATAGCGAGAACCGCTACGCAAAACATTGTAGCCATCAACAATAAGAAGTTTGTTGCGTTTTTTAGCCATTATTGCGCCTTCTTATCCTGTTCACGACACTGGCGCATCCATTCATACATACAGGCTGTTCCCGCTTGAGCAACATTCAACGAACCAACATGTCCAGCCTGAGGAAGAGCAACTAAGAAATCGCAATGTTCTTTAGTTAAGCGAGACAATCCTTCACCTTCGCTACCCATTACCAAAACAAGTCTTCCAGCTAACGGCGAATCCCAAATGCAATCATGGGCTTGTTCGGAAGCGCCAGCAACCCAGAAGTTTTCTTTTTTCAAACGTTCAATGGTTTGAGCGATATTACTAACCTGCGCAACTTTTATATGAGATATAGCACCTGCAGAACTTTTATACGTAGCTGCAGTAACACGAGCTGAACGCTTGTTGGGAATGATAATGCCACTAGCACCAACAATTTCAGCGGAGCGCGCAATAGCCCCCAAATTGCCCGCATCAGTTATGTGATCAAGGATAATAATTAGTGCATGACCATTATGATCTTGCGCATAGCGATTAGCTTCATCAATAATATCTTGCCCACTCACATAAGAATAGGGACGAGTTTCCAACATTAAGCCCTGATGAGAACCACGCTCCGAACGAGCATCAAGGTCAGAACGTCTAACCTGCTTTACCGAAACGCCCATTTTATGGCAACGACGAACAACGTCATCAACTACTTTGTCGCCTTTAAGACCTTCGGCAACATACAAGCATTTAACAGGAACTTTTGCCCTTAATGCTTCAAGAACAGGACGTTTTCCTTCAACGTATTCTGCCATTTATGGATCCTTCCGCCATACATCTAAAGGCTTTCACCTTGTAACGCATGAGTTTCGTAGTACATATATCACATTGTAGTAAAAAAGCGAGCCTTATTAAAAAGACTCGCTTTGAAATACTAAACTGGCTGGGCCAGCAGGATTCGAACCTACATAGCTGGTACCAAAAACCAGAGTCCTACCATTGGACGATGGCCCAGTGTTTATGCCTAAAGAACTGTACCACATCCTCAGGAACTTACAAAAGCCATTCCCCGCAGGAGCAAAGACAATTCACAAAAGCCATAACATTATAGCGACAAGTACACAGAAATTCAAACTAGTTTTTTAGCATACATTGACCAAGACATTTTACTTCGCCAAAAACACCATGATAATCTGAACCACCCGTACAGGTGAGAGCGTAATCTGAAGCCATCTGGTCACAACGATCCCAATCTAATTCAGTATGATCAGGATGATATTTTTCTATACCCCACAATCCTACATCAACTAATTCTGGTACCGCACTATAACTATCCAATTGTCCAGGGTGTGCCAAAACCGCAACGCCCCCGTCTTCGCAAATAGCGCATACAGCGTCGCACATATGAACATAGGAAATATCACGTTTACAAATACCATCACCTTTAAACAGGCGCTTATACAACAACTGATATTCCTGACTCGTAAAGGGAGCATTAGTAAGTGCCGCCATGAGATGCTGTTTATAAAAGCCTGTTGAAGCCAATCGTAGCTTGGATAGCAATTCTTTATTAAGGGCATAACCGGCCTGTTCAAGCTGCTCTTGCTGCCACAAAGTATTATTCGTTCTTGCCTCTAGTATAGGAGTGCACAACGCAGAAATTGCGGGAGAATCTTCCTCTAGTCCAAATCCTAAAATATGAACCTTACGCCCTGTTTTTGGATTCCAAGCACTAATCTCTACACCGCTTGTATAGGTAAGAGGGAAACCGCCTTCTTGCAAACCGTCCTGTTCCTGTTCGGCAGCATTAATATTTTTCACAGCTTCCCGCGCTTGGTTAAATCCAACCGTTGTGTCGTGATTGGTAATGGCAAGATGAGTAAGTCCCTTACGTTTTGCCTGCTCCAACAGCTCACCTGAGCTATATGACCCATCTGAAATAGTTGAATGAGAATGGAGGTCAGCACGAAGGCTGCTTACGCCATCCCATCCCAATAACTCCTGCAAGGTAATATCTGGTTTCATAGCTTGTTGTTCCTTTACGCCCTTTAATTCATGCGCGTTCTAGCAGTGTCCTATATTGCTTATCATTGAATAGTATTGGACTATCTTCCAACAAATAGGCTGCTTAATTTATACAACGATGCTTCCCTTTTGCATATTAAACTCATGGTCGCAAAGTCCTTCCATAAACTCTAAGTCATGGAAAATACCCAGCATCGTAGTGCCTTGCGCTTTAAGCTGCTCAATCAACTCACGAACTTTCATTTTTGACGCAGCATCAAGTGAAGCTGTTGGTTCGTCAAGCAACAACAAGCGAGGCTGTTTAATCATAGCAGCAGCAATATTGAGTCGAAGTTTTTCACCGCCCGAAAAAGTGCGAGGATACAAAGGCCATAACGATTCGCTAATGTCAAAGTGGCGCAGCATAGCTTCTGTTTCTGCTTTGGCACGATCCATATCTGCTGATCCAAACGTTTCAAGGGCACTTTGAAGAACAATATCGTAGGCGGTTTGACGAGGCAGGGCATTTAAAAACTGAGAAACATAGCCCATTTCATAAGCACGAATATGAATCATCTCACGCTCGCCTACGGTGCACAAATTAACCTTGCTAAAACTTGCCGAGCGATACCAAATTGATCCCGATTCAGGAAGATTGGTGCGATAGATACAGCGCAAAATGGTTGACTTACCTGAACCGCTTCGCCCCGTAATACCTACGAATTCACCTTCCTGAACAGCCAACGTAATATTTTGGCAGCCACGAATACGTCTATCTGCCATATGCATATAAAACGACTTGGATAGATTTTCAATGCTCAATAATGGTTCGTTTTCTGCAACTGATTCCATTACTGCCTCCTAGCGATCGTAGCCCTGAGGCTGATCAGGATAATGACAACGATAAACTGAATTGCCTCCCACGAAAGCGCGTGTAATAACAGGCGTAGTAACGCTTCCTTCTGGATTGCACCCAATTTCACGAACAAGCAGAATATCAGCACGCTTGCCTACTTCAAGAGAGCCAACCACATCATCAATACCAACAGCTTTTGCAGGATTTGCGGTAACCAGCGCAAAAGCAGTAGGAAGGCTCATTGAACATTCACGGTGCAAGGTAAACACTGCATCGATCAAAGCGGCAGGATAATAATCACTGCATAGCATATCTATTGCACCCTCTTGAACTGCTTCACGTGCAGAAAGATTGCCTGAATGGCTATGGCCAAGCATAACATTTGGAGCACCCGCTAATGTATGCATTCCTCGTTCCTGTGCCTCATGGGCGGTTTTCATATCAATAGGAAATTCAGAAATAACCGCACCTAAGGAGTCCATGAATTCTAGCTTTTCAGTAGAGTCATCATCATGTGAAGCTAATGAAATGCCTTTGCTATGAGCCAGATCAGCCAAATTCTTCAACATAACTGGATCGATCTTTTTTGCTTCTTGCTGGCTTTTAATGATTTCGTCCACTTCAGCATCGCTAATGCCGTCACGATATCCTTTAAGCGTATTGCTAAATACCAGCAAATCACGATATTGACCCTGGCCAGGAGTATGATCCATAAACGAAATCAGATCTACTTTACCCTCTTCAAGATACTTAGTAATTTCTTCTACTCGATCAACCGCATCAAGTTCCACACGTAGATGTAGGCGATGACGAATCAGATGATCATGCTCCTCACCACTGCGAATTACCGCAATAGCATCTAAAAGCTTTTGAACGTTTTCAAAATTTCGAATGGGTTTGTGATCAAAAATATGTCCGCCATATGTTGAAAGCGAATGATAAATAGTGGTTACACCATGCGTTACCAATTCGCGGTCTACTTTATAAAGTGACGTTGGTAAATCCATAACCACACTAGGGCGTGGAGAAGCAACTGACTCAATATAGTCGGAATGAATATCCACCATACCAGGAACCACATATGCCCCACGAGCATCAACGACAGGCAAACCCGTTGCAACGTCAATAACTAATCCAGGATTTCCTGTTTCTGCACTTACATCTGCTTCACGAGTACGAGCATTTGCCAAGGTTGGTTTAATTTCAACGATAGTACCCTGCTTAATAACGATATCATGATTGGGCAAGATCTCCGTTTCAGTAACAACATTACCACCACGAATTACTAATGAATTAGCTTCCATTTACGTTCTCCTGTATAAAAACTCGGAGCTTTAGGTTTGTGAGGTAGCAGCAAACGAGCCGCATCGCTCATAGGTTTTAGCTCACGCTGCTCGAACTTTTACCGCTAAAAGCACCTCACCTATCCAAAGCAATCTTTCGAGGTTGCCCGCCGGTCCAACGAGCGACAAACCAACCAAAACGGGCAACCTCCTTGGAATGAGAAAAAAGGCTAAAGAAGTGAATACACCAACTGCTGGGTATAAGCATGTTGAGGGTCTTCTAGGATTTGATCAGTTAAGCCTGATTCAATTACTTGGCCATTCAACATTACAAACGTCCTATCAGCCAGCATACGAATAACACCTAGGTCATGACTAACCACCAGCATACTTACGCCAAAGTCTCGCTTAATCTGTAAGATCAAATCCAACACACTTGCCTGAACAGAAAGATCAAGACCGGTTGTTACCTCATCGAGCAACAAAATGGGTGGGTTATTCGAAAGCGCCTTTGCAATCTGTACGCGTTGCTGCATTCCACCCGAAAATTGCTTAGGTGGCTCGCCAGCCCTGCATAGTGGAATATTCACCTTTTCAAGCAATTCATTTCCGCGAGCACGCATTGCTTCCACATTGCGATTTCCTGCCGCAATCATTTGCTCAGCAATGTTGGACATTGAAGAAAAGTTCATACGTAAGCCCAAATAAGGATTTTGATACACCATGCCAAGCACCGTATTGCGCACCTTGCGCTTATGTTGAGAAGAAAGAGTTAGCAAGTTTTGCTCTCCCCCATCAAAAGGAAGCGCTCTCACTTCGCCTAATGTTGCCTCTTGATCGAAATAGAGACACTGCATAAAGGTTGACTTGCCGCTGCCTGATTCGCCTACAATACCCACAATTTCACCAGGATAAAGATTCATACTCACATCACGCACCGCATGAACCGTATGGCAATGAGGGCACACGTTTCGCTCCAGCGAAGCGTCAGGCGACAAACAATATTCACACCCTTGCCCAAATCGTTTCGACACATGCGAAATCGACAAGCAGGGATTTTGCTCCATTTCTGGAATGCTCATTAGTTACCGCCTTTCGAAGTAGCTTTGTTCGCAGTTTCAACAGAAGAACCAAGTCCCGTTTCACCAGTTGACATACCATGAGCCTGCTTCGCACAGCGAGCGTGGCAATAAGCCGTGTCATTACACTGGTAATAGGTTTCTCCTGTTGTCTCATCAACAAGCTCGTCCAGATACACGCCTGTTGCGCCACAAAGACGGCAATATTTACCTTCAAAGTTTTCAACCGAAAAGGGATAGTCTTCGAAATCAAGCGGCGCAACATTGGTATAAGGCGGTACGGCATAAATTTTCTTTTCGCGACCAGCCCCCAACAGCGTTAAATTTTCACTTTGATGAAGCTTCATCGTGTCAAATCGAGGAATAGGCGAAGGAGCCATAACATAGCGTCCCTCAACTAAACAAGGATGATCAGCGTTGGTAGTGGTATGGCCGTAGCGAATAATTTGGTCAAATAATCCTAGCCACGCACCTGTATAGTCTGCTTCCGCATGTAAGACAAGTGTCTTGGCTTCACTTGGCTCAAAGCTTCGCAACGGTTCAGGTGTTGGAACCTGCAAAACAAGTACCTGTTCTGCGGTTAAAGGCTGCTCTGGAATACGATGACGAGACTGAATAATCGTAGCTTTTTCAGTATCTTCCACTACCTCAACATCGGTCGTTTCTACAATAAGCTTTTTAATATTGACCGCATTTACGCTATCGTCTGCGCCCTGGTCAATTACCTTCAGCACGTCATCTTGCCCAATTAGAGAAAGCGTTACCTGTAATCCGCCTGTTCCCCAGCCACGACCAATAGGCATTTCGCGGGAAGCAAAGGGAATCTGATGACCAGGAATAGCAATGCCTTTTAATACAGCACGACGAATTTCGCGCTTAGATGCCTCGTCGAAGAAGGCGAAATGGTATAGCTGTCGCATAATCACTCCTTTTCTTCTTCAACAGTTGAACGAACACTGGAAAGTTTTGATTGGAACGTAACGTAGTGCGGCAACTTCAAATGAGAAACGAATCCAGTAGCCTCTACACCATCAACGTGGTACAAAACGAATTCTTCATCTTGTGTGGGATATTGCTTGCCCCCTTGGTTCAAGCAGAAATCCAAGACACTCATAGCAATGGCCTTGGTTTCTAAATTTCCCATCACCAAGCCATAGCCCACCTCAAATGAAAGGTGCGCCTTTCCTCCTTCGGTTGAATCAACCGAAAAAACGCTTTCCACTTCTGTTACTGGAATGCTGCCAACATAGTAGGAATCCTCTTTATTGCAATCCTCAGACAACGGATCATCGATAAGAATTTCCACTGAGCCTGCTCGCAATTCACCAACCGTTGGATGCGACGGACCGAATCCGCGAATTGCCGCATAACCAAGCGTGGTTACACCTTGCGTCATTCCGCGAGCAAGTGTTTGCAAACGAGCAGATCGAGGGCAAGGAAACTTCAACGGTTCCATTGTTACGTCGACAGGTTCTGTATCATCATCTTCATACGTTGGCGTTAAACCTTCAGCGCGAAGATAATCCATTACCTTCGGTAAATGGCTCAAAGAAGCAAGAGCCTCTTCACTAGAAGCTCCATACGCTTGTTTCATGCCATTTTCGAAGACCTCTTTAATGCGTGCTTGGTCTTCGCTTGTTTCGTCTTCCAGCTCGAAATTAATCAAACGATGAGAATAATCACGGGTAGCGCCCAGAAGTTGACCACCAGGTACATCTTTAAAAGCAGCAGAAATTCTTCGTTCCACCTGCATTGATTCGGTATCAATCACTCGCGAAATATAGGGGCGCTCAAAGGTCGAACGAAAAGCGCGGAGCAAAAATACCGCTTCTTCAGGAGAACCCTGTGCTTGTTTTAAAGCCAAAGCAGCTAAACGGGGCGCATACAGCGATGCCTCGCCCATAACCTGCTCAAGCAACCCAGGAAACGTGGCTTGAATTTCATCAATTGAAGCACAATCACCTTGGGCAACACGTTCGTATTCAAGAAGCTTCAAGCTTTCCTCAATTGCCAAGCCGCCGCCACGTACTGCTACATATCCCATGCTGCACCCTCCTTTTCAACCGAGAGAATTTTGGTTGTACGAGGAATGCCTACTACATGACCTTCTTCATCAATGAGAATTAAGTCGATGCCACAAGGATATTCATCGTTGCGATCTTTTCGAGCTTCAATCCAGTCAGCACGATCAACGAAAAATTCATGGGTATCTTTAATTCCTGGACCGCTTACCACTACTCGATACGTTTTATCACCAGGATCAACGAAGGATGTACTTGCTCCAGGAATGCACGTCCCCGCTAAGGATCCGCACCCAAGAATGATGGTCGCACCTTTTTCTGGGGCAATTAACGTCCCCTCAAAAGCTTTCAAAATAGCATCACGACATGCTAATGAATTAGCCACATCGGGAATTAAAATAAAATTCGCTTCTTCTAATTCTGCTGAATGAGAGCGAGTTTTGAGAGTTACCCATTGGGTGGCTTCTGGCTGTCGCATACCAGAAACAGCAAAGGTAACTGCCTGATCTACCAGAGTACGAACTACCGTTTCAAAGCAGGCAGGCAGTGGATATTCTTCTTGACTTTCTGCACGAGAAAATGGTTCTACTTCTCCAAGTAGTCCCGGACGTGCAAGTGAATTCATGACGTTTCGAAACGCTCGTTGAAGAATGTGCGTTTCAGTATTATTTGCAATCATACTTACGCTTCCATGGTCGAAAAGTCTACTTGAGTTTTAAGTAATGCTTCGTTGCGCATACGCTTCTTGTTTTCAATTTGCTCGTTGGATTCAACAAGAAGCGCATTCCAGCCTTGATGCTCACACGCATTAGCATCCAAAGTGTACGCAGCATCAACAACGGCAAGGTCAAAAGCCTTGCTATGGTCTTCGCCCATAATCATTCCGTAGCCGTAGGCAGAGCCTATACGCACCACACAAGAAGTCATGAGCGCTTCCCCTAAATAAAACTGGGAGCGCTTTGCGCTTTCGCGAACTCTCAACATGACAAGCTCTTCGGTTGGTTCTCTGACCAGAGCAACATCGTGGAGCCGCTCAACTTCACGCGCAATGCGGTCAAGAATCGCAGGATCCCCTTCCACTAAAACGCGCGTTCGTTCTCGTCTTTCCATTACCTTTTTTCTCTCCTGATTTCCTAGTTTTGGACAATAAAACGCTTGCGCAGCTGAGTTGCGATGATTTCAAGAACTACCGCTACCGCCAAGCAGAAGTACACAATCACGCCTACTTCATGAATATTGAGATAGAAACTGCCCGCCAAGAACAGCTGATAGCCCACACCACCAGCACCCGCAACAGCTCCTACTGCAACCGCGTTAACAAAATTGATTTCAAAACGAATAAACGTCCAAGAAAGCATCTCGGTGATTTTTTCTGGCACAACTGCCGCAAAAACTACTTGCCACCAAGAAGCACCCGAAGCACGCAAGGCCTCAATCACACCTGGATCAACTTCCTCGAAGCTTTCCGAATAAGCTTTGACTAAATAGGCAATGCTATGAAATAGCAGACCTGTTACTGCCGCCTCAGGTCCAAGACCAATAGCAACTGTAAAAATAAGAACCCACAAAATAGTTGGTACTGCACGGAAAAACGACATGATTGCCTTGATGACGTTCGAAATTGCCCTATTAGACAAGTTCATCGCCGCAAACAAGCCAAAAAAGAACGCGATAACAGCACCGATAAAGGTGGTTAGAGCGGCAAGCGCCAATGACTCAACAGTGCCAATTATTACATCTTCCATGGTGAAATGATTTTCCAGCCATGGCTGAGTAAGCATAGTGACAAAATCCTCTAGCGCCGCAGGAACTGCTTGCGCCATAGAGATTCTGCCGTAGTCCATAACAATGAACGTAAAGATAGTCACTAGCGCCAAAGCACCAAGCGTGATCCACAACACCGTGTTTGATTTGTTGGCAACCCGCGTCTTAATACGCCCCGAATAGCTGCGCTTGATACCTAACACCGAATCATCAAGCTGTTTCGCTTCAGCAATACGTTGTTTAGAAGCAATAGCACTAACAGAACTTGCTGAAGGACTCATATAATCTGCCTCCTGACATAGTTAGAAGTTGCTTCGCAAGCAATTACCACCACAACAATGCAAAGAATGATCACTGCCGCAATGTCGTAATCGAAGCTCTTGTAATAGATGTTAAAAACAAAACCAATACCAGTACCCGTTAAGATGCCCACCAACGTTGCATCGCGAATATTGGTTTCAACCATGTATAAAAGCCAGCTCACAACTGAAGTGATAGACAAAGGAATTACTGCTTGGACAACGATCTGCAAGTAACTTGCACCGGTGGCACGCAGTGCTTCGATTACGCCCACGCTGATTTCGTCAATGGTTTCCAAAAAGCAACGCGTAAGGTAACCAAAACTTCCAAGAAATAAAACAAGAAATCCTGTAAATTCACTTTGATTGAAGGAAAACAGCAACAAAAACGACCATGCAACAGCGGGGATATTACGAAACAGCGAAGCAATACCACGTACAATGATTGACGTAGGACCGCCAATACCCACCGAACGAGATCCTAAAACCGCCAAAATGTAAGCAAAAATACCACCTACAACGCTAGAAGCAACGGCCGAAAGAATTGTCGAGACAAGCGAAGTTAGAATTTGCGGCATTTTATCAAGTGCTTCAGCACTCGGCACAAAGTTTGTTACCGTCCAGACTACCGCAGAAGGAAAATCTGTAACTGCTGCAATAAAGTCAAAATCAACTACTGCACCCGACAACGCGTTAATCGCAACGAAGACCACTGCTAAAAACACAATAAAAATACTGCGCCTACGAAAAAACTTTCGTCCCTCTGGCGAATCAGGATAAATAACTTTGCCTGCATCACTCAAATCCACTGAAGCGGGCCCTTCAGCGGCCCTATGACCCAAAAATGAAAACACACTCATAGCAACGCTCCTGTGAGCGATTCATCTTTCTTCTGCGCCTGAGCATCAAGCTCACTTTTATTTCGCGCAATGACGGCATCAGCAGAATTCTGAGCCACAATTCCAGGACGATCGGGAGCGTGATGAACCATTTCACCTGGCTCTACACCATCAGCATGTTCGCGAACATAAGGAGTACCGTAGATATAAGAAATCACCTTTGCATCAAGTTCATCGGGGGTGCCGTCAAACACCAGCTTGCCACGACGAAGACCTATGATTCTGTCGGAAAATTCAACCGCATAATCAACCTGATGCAAATTAACCAAGCACGCAATACCAAGTTCATCGCAAGCCCAACGAAGCTGTTCCATTACCGCACGAGACGAACGTGGATCCAAACTTGCAATAGGTTCATCGCAGAGCATAAGCAACGGATCCTGAACAAGAGCGCGCGCAATACCAACACGCTGTTTTTGTCCACCTGATAATTGATCAGCACGCTTGTAAGCGAACTCAGCTAAACCCACCTTCGCCAAAATATCGAAAGCTTCCATCTTTTCTTCTTCGGTGTACAAGCCAAGCGCACCAGCAAGACTGGATTTATAGCCGAGTCGACCCTGCAAAACATTCTCAATGGCACTCGCGCGATATACCAAGTTGTAATGCTGGAAAATCATACTTATACGATGTCGAACATTACGAAGTTGACGTCGCGACATTTTCGTCACATCTTGCCCATTGAATACAACACTGCCTTCAGTAGGATCAATCAAGCGATTAATACAACGCAAAAAAGTTGATTTTCCAGCACCTGAACAGCCAATAACACTTACGAATTCACCACGACCAACCGTTACATTTACGCTATCAAGAGCCTTGCTCTTGCCGTTGTAACTCTTAGATAGGTCGTCGATAACCAGAAGGTCCGAATCAGCCATAATTCCTCTCCAAATTTATTTACGGAAATGAAGATCCCGCCGAAATGATTTCAGCGGGATCGAAAATTACCTTGCAGAATTAGCCAAGGTTACGAATGGGGTCATACCAAGAATCCTCAACAGAAACGAATTTAGTCTGATCGGATTCCTTTTCTACTAAACCAGTAGCGTTTTCATCTTCCCCGTCATAGAAGATTGCAGTATTTGCAGCGGTGTCATCAGAAGTCATTGCATCGGTGATTGCCTGCTGCTCGTCTTCACTGAGAGTTTCAGTGTTGTAGCAGAATGGAGCATTCAGAACAGGAGTGATACCGATGATAGTGAACTGTTCACCACGAACCGTATCAAACGGAGCAGCTGCGTCATCCTTAACCTGATACACTGCGCCAACGGTGTTAGGCTCACCGGATACCAAGTCAAAGTACATATCGACGTCAACATCATCGAATGCTGCTGCATCAGCATTACCAGAAAGCAGATTTACTGCAGAACCCTGATGAGAATCACCAAACATTACTGAACTAAAGAAGGTACCATCTTCAAGAAGCTCATCAGAGGATTCCAAACCAAACTTTTCAACAATGGAGCTAGAAGGAATAGCAAAACCAGAAGTTGAAGTTGCAGATACGAATGAGAAGCTCTTGCCCTTAATGTTGTCGATAGAATAGGTATCGCCGCTCGCATACTGATCAGCGTTTTCAGTCTTTACGCAAATACGGCTGTAGTAGCAAGCCTCATCAAGAGTGCCATTTGCATCACTTGCGGTAAATGCGCACTGCACAGCATCATTCTTTTCGTTAGCTTGTACATAACCTTCAGCGCCAAGATAGCCTATCTGAGCCTGACCAGAAACAAGTGCTTCAATTGCAACGTTGTAATCAGTAGTAGTCATAATCTCCACATCACGACCAGTTGCATTCTTGATAATTTCAGCAATTGCATCACGAGATGCTTCCATATCAGCTGAAGAATTATCAGGCAGAAATACTACCGTCAAAGGTTCGCTATTAGAGGATCCTTCTCCAGAATCAGATGAGCAACCCGTAGCAAAAAGTACGGTACTCAGCGCAACTGCTACTGCAAGCAATACAGCCAAAACGCGCTTTACAGTTGATACACCTTCCATTTGTTTGTACTCTTCCTTTCTTTGTTCACTTAGAGACAGGAGGCACTATAGCGAAGGAAAAATGTGAAAGGAATGCAGTGAACGTGGTTCTAAAACAGGTTTAAGAAAAGGCTCTAGAATCTAAACCAGGCGTAACGTTTGTAAGAAAAAATGAGAAAAATGCGTTTACAAATAACGTAAATTAAAAATAGTTTTAAGGAATCGATAACCTAGTTGCTCTTGTATTTAACATCGATGTATGTCCAAAGAACTTTGACTTTATAGCTGCTTGGCAGAACTTAACGGACGCGCAATTCCCAAAAAGCAACCGCACTAGCCGCAGCAACATTGAGAGAATCCACCCCATGAGCCATGGGTATCTTTACCGTATAATCGCAGCTTGCAATAGTTTTTCGGGAAAGACCATCGCCTTCCGTTCCTAATACAAGTGCTAGCTTTTCACATGCTTTAAGGCATGGATCATCCAAACTTACCGAATCGTCATTTAATGCAAGCGCTGCAGATGAGAAGTCTATTTCACGCAAAAGGCTTAGCCCCTTAGCGGGCCACGCGTCTTCTTCAGTAGTGCCAATTCGCGTCCAGGGAACCTGAAACACCGTACCCATAGACACACGCACTGCCCGTCGGTAAAGCGGATCACAGCAGGCGGGCGTAACCAACACAGCATCAATACCAAGCGCTGCAGCGCTACGAAACGCCGCACCAACATTAGTATGATTGGTAATATCTTCCAAAATAGCTATGCGACGCGCTTTGGTGTTTTCTAAAAGTTGTTTAACTGAAGGAAGCGGTTTGCGACGCATCGCACATAATATTCCACGAGTGAGTTCATAACCTGCCAGCTTTTCAATTTCTTTAGCAGGCGCAACAAATACCGGAACAGAGCTCTGCTCATTTTTCGAACAAAACATCCCAACGCGCTGAATAAGATTCTGCATGGCTTGCAGTTTATGCTCTGGCATCAAAAGCGAAAGGGGCTCATAGCCTGCATCAAGCGCCCGGTTAATTACCTTATCAGATTCAGCAATAAAGATACCCTTTTCAGGTTCAAGCTTGTTCCTCAATTGCACCTCGGTCAAACGAGCATAGATATCGAGTCTAGGGTCATCAAGCGCTGCAATCGTTTCTATCATGACATTCTCCCTCGGATCTCCAATAGACCGTCCCACAACAATACCGCAGCTACGAATGTTTTGGCATCGAGCCGGCAAAATAGCGGACCAAAACACCTAAGCAACCAGTAAAGCGATCAGAGGCAGCGTAAAGATGGAGAAGGCCGTAGACAAGAAAGTGCCTCGCGCAATAGTTTTAGAGTCACCAGAATACGCAAGTGATAACATAGCACCGTTCGATGCTACAGGCATACCTGCAAGTAGAACCAATATTGCCAAAATAAAAGAATCATGAACAAACTGTCCAAAGATAACAAGCGTCAATAAGGGGATAATGATCAGGCGAATCAAGGTTGTCAAATAGCTCCATCCATCATTGAACATATCGTGCAGTGGCATTTTCGCAATAGATGATCCTACCACAAGCATTGCCGCAGGAACCGTCATACCTCCAATAAGATCACAGGCCTGCTGAACAGGACTGTTCGGAGCATCTATCCCCAAAACAGCCAAAACAGCTGCAACAAAAGAAAAAATGACTGTTGGTTTAATGAGCGTATGTTTAATCGCCGTCAACTGCTTGCGCCACCCACGACGATCATCATTCGAATCTGAATCACCCGCAATAAGCATAACTCCGACAGAAAAGAGAATAATATTAAAGACGATATTATAAATAGCAGCATAGAGAACCGCATCGTTATTGAGCACCGCAGCAACAACAACATACCCAATAAAGCCCGTATTCCCGAAAACCATCATAAATTGATGAGCGCCACGAGTCACTTTAGGAACCTTGCGATAGATGATTTTTCCGACCAGCAGGCTAAAAGGAACAGAAAGAGCAAAAAATAGAGTTGTGTATAGAAGCGTTAAAACAATATCATGGATGCTCGGCAGAGAAGACGAACTAAGCACCGAATTCAAGATCATAGCAGGCAAAGTAATATTGAGCACCAATTGAGAGAGCATTGTATCGAACTTGTCATCCATAAGACGCTTCTTACGCGCAAAAAAACCGCATAGTACAGCCACAGCCAAAACGAGCATTTGCACTGCCGTATGTTGAAAAACTTCCACTTTCTTGAACTTGCTCCTTTTTCTATTCGTAGAGGACAATGACAAACCATACACCTTCAATGTGCTATGGCAACCTTTAGACGGTAAATTAACAAGCCTTAAATCAAAAGCATTGTTAAGTCATCCGAGGAACACCAACGATGACCTGCTGAAACAAGATTTTTGATAGCCTTTATCTTTTTAAGGAATCCGCAACGAATCTCCACACACAGACGATTTTTCCCTTTCTTGAACGTAAAAAATGCCCGACCCCTTATGAGGTCGGGCATTTGCAAAACGAAAGAAGTATTGAAATAAGCTTACATCATACCCATTCCGCCGCCGGCACCAGCGCCTGCGAGTGCGGACAGATCGGGACCTTCCTTAGGAATCTCATTAATGGTTGCCTCAGTGATAAGGATCAAAGCAGCTACGGAAGCAGCAGACTGCAATGCAGTACGGGTTACCTTAACAGGATCGTTAACACCCATAGCAATCATATTGCCCTGCTCACCATTTGCAAAGTTGATACCTTCGCCCTTAGCAAGACCTTTTACCTTCTCAACTACAACAGAGCCTTCGTAGCCAGCATTAGTGGCAATAGCACGCATTGGAGCTTCCAGCGCCTTACGGATAATATCGATACCAACCTGCTCGTCAGCGTCAGCAGCCTCAAGCTTATCAAGTGCAGTAGTAGCGTTAATAAGAGCAACACCGCCACCAGCTACGATGCCTTCCTCAACTGCTGCACGAGTTGCTTGAAGAGCATCCTCAATGCGGGACTTAGTTTCCTTAAGTTCTGATTCGGTAGCAGCACCAACCTTAAGAACTGCAACGCCACCAGAAAGCTTAGACAAACGTTCCTGCAGCTTCTCACGATCAAAGTCAGAATCAAGACGCTCATATTCAGCACGCATCTGAGCAACGCGAGCATCAACAGCAGCCTTGTCGCCTGCACCATCAACAATAACAGTGGTATCTTTAGAAACCTTAACGGTCTTAGCAGTACCAAGAGCGTCAATGGTTACATCTGCCAAAGTCATGCCAAAGTCCTTAGAGACAACCTTGCCGCCCGTAACAACTGCAATGTCTTCCAAGATACGAGCACGACGATCACCAAAGCCAGGAGCCTTAATCGCAACAACGTTCAAAGTGCCACGCAGCTTGTTCAGAAGCAAGGTACCCAAAGCTTCGCCTTCAACATCCTCAGCAACGATGAGCAAAGAACGACCAGCCTTCATGATTTGTTCCAGCAATGGAACAAGATCCTGAATGGAGGTTACCTTGAGATCGGTAAGCAGAATATAAGGATCATTCAAAACTGCTTCCATGCGCTCTGAGTCGGTTGCCATATAAGGTGAAATATAACCGCGGTCATACTGCATACCTTGAACGATGTCGATATCGATACCGAAGGTCTGGCTTTCTTCTACAGAAATAGCGCCATCCTTGCCAACTTCGTCCATTGCTTCAGCAATCTTTTCACCGATTACTGCATCACCTGCAGAAATGGTACCAACATTAGCAATCTGATCCTTGGTGGTAATTTCGGTTGCGTCTTCCTTGATAGCAGCAACAACAGCATCGGTTGCCTTTACAATACCGCGACGAATACCCAGAGCATCTGCACCAGCGGTTACATTGCGAAGACCTTCGCTTACGATAACGTCTGCAAGAAGAGTTGCAGTGGTAGTACCATCACCAGCAACATCATTGGTCTTTACTGCAGCTTCACGAACAAGCTGAGCACCCATGTTCTCCACAGGATCTTCCAGCTCAACTTCACGAGCTACGGTAACACCGTCGTTGGTTACCAATGGAGCACCAAAAGAACGCTCCAAAGCAACATAGCGACCCTTAGGGCCAAGAGTTACTTTAACGGCGTCTGCAAGCTTCTTGACGCCTTCAGCCATGCCACTACGAGCATCAGCCTCAAACTTAATTTCCTTTGCCATAAAAACAATTCCTTTCAAAGAAGTGTTACTTAAGTAAAGTGCTCTTTACTTACAAAGAGCTAAAGAAAAACGTGTGACTAGTCAGTAAATACTGCGTAAATGTCATCAGCTCGAAGGATCATTACCTTTTCACCATCAACATCTACTTCAGTTCCGCCGTACTTACCGTACAGAACACGGTCGCCTTCCTTTACCGGCATGGGAAGATGATTACCATCGTTGTTGATCTTGCCTTCACCAACAGCTAAAACTACGCCTGTTTGAGGCTTTTCCTTAGAATCAGCAGCGATATAAAGACCACCTGCTGTGGTTTCCTGTGCCTCATCCTGCTTGACGACGATACGATCACCGACCGGCTTGAGATTCATAACGTACTTCCTTTCATAGGTCTAAATCGCGCTAGCCAAACACTTGTGCCGAGTTGTTCGCAAATGTTTGCTTGCCCGTCTATTACCAAAAGCAACTAGCAGATATCTCTGTCTAGTGGCTAGCACTCAAACCTTTGGAGTGCTAACGCCTATACATATTAGCAACTTGTGCAAGAAATGCAACCCATCAAGGAGAAAATGTGAGTGTTGTACACTTAGATTTTAAAAATGGAACAAACTTTACAATAAATATAGTTTGATCAGGTGTTTCATAACGAAAACCCTCAAATATAGAGGGATTTTCTTAAGATAGTTACTATTTCGTTACCACATCGTTATGAAGAATTGTCTTACATTTCAATACTCTAATGGCTTACAGAGCACGAATTTGCTCAGCCAGCCATTCTGCCCATGCATCTACACCTTCGCCGCTCGTTGCAGAAATAGGGAAAATAGGCGCAGTAGGATTTAAATTCTTAATGTGGTCATAAAACAAATCTTTATCGAAGCTAAACACAGGCAATGTGTCAATTTTATTCAGAACAATTGCCTTTGATGCTTGAAAAACACCAGGATATTTCAGAGGCTTGTCATCACCTTCGGGCACGCTTAAGATCATTGCTTTCATGTTTTCGCCCAAGTCAAAATCGGTTGGGCATACCAAATTACCTACATTTTCAACAATAATTAAATCAAGATTATCCAAATCAAGCACATCAACCGCACGACGAATCATGTCGCTTTCAAGATGGCATGCACCACCAGTGTTAATCTGAACAGCAGCAATACCCTGCTCTTTAATCTTTTCGGAATCAACCGAAGAAGCAATATCGCCTTCAATAACAGCAATATTAAATTCATCACGCAAGGCTTCAATAGTTGCCAAAATGGTAGATGTTTTGCCCGATCCAGGAGATGCTAGCAAATCTAAAACAAAAACTTTCTTTTCTTTAAATAGCTCACGATTTGATTGTGCTAAACGATCATTTTTATCAAGAATAGGCTGCTTTAAATCTATTTGCATGACTTGCCTCCACTCTGTGGGATATTTCGGTTTTGAGCTATCTTCTCGCTTACCGTAGCGCGCAATAGCTTGACGTGTTACATCTTTAACATAGCGTATTGCTACTTAAGACGGACTATTTTCTTCCGTATCGTCAGGAATATCTACTTCAATGGAATCAATACGTAATTCTTTTCCTTGTAGAAGCTCTGTAAATGCACTGCCGCATTCAGGACACAGCATATGAAATCTATCATGAGTGTATTCAGCGCCGCATTCTAAACAAATACTCTTTGGCTCAATCATGGTTATTTCCAATTGAGCATCTTCGCACATCGTGCCTTCTGCAAGTGCTTCAAAAGCGAATCGAAGAGCATCTTCAATTGCCTCCGTCATAACACCAACCGATAAACTAATTTTTAGAACCCTATCCGCTCCCGCATCATTTGCAGCCTGCTGGACAGAATCCATAACGCCACTCATAATTCCTAATTCATGCACGGCGTTTACCTCTTTTCGTTCAAGCGCCTAAACCTTGCGTCATTGCTTGACACAAAGCGCAGCATCGAAATATGCTATTTCTTTTCAGAATCGCTTCCCCAAAGATGTTCTTGGAACTTGGTTTTTGCGTACTTTAATTCTTCCTTAGCTTCTTGCGCTTCAAGTTCTTCTGTCTTTCGCGCTTCTTCCTGACGCTTAATGCGTTTACGCAGTCCGACTCGCGCAGCAAGCAAGCTTAACTCATAAAGAACAACCATAGCGGCGAACATCAAACCCATGGTTACCGGAGAAGCATCCGGGGTAACCATTGCAGAAAAGACCAAAAGACCAACATATACAACACGCCAACTTGCACGTAATTTCTTATAAGGGACAACACCAAACATTACAAGATAGAACACAACAAGAGGCATCTCAAAACCAATGCCAAAGCCCAGTTCAAACTTGATAATGATATCTACCCATTGGCTTGCCTCAGGCATGATGGTTGCAAATCCTGCAGCTTGATCAGTCAACCACTGAAAGGCAGGATCCAGAATAACGCAGTAGCAAAATACTGTACCAATAATAAATAAGCACAGTGCAGCAATAAACGTAGGAATAAACCATTTACGTTCTTTAGGTTTCAGAGCCGGTAAAAAGAAGGCAAGAATTTGCCATAACGTAATAGGAGCAGTGGCAACCAATGCCGTCCAAAGAGCTACGGTAATACGAACCGAAAACGCATCAAATGCACCAAACACGTTTAGTTGAACTTGACCTGATTCATCAAGCGGCATGTATTGCGCTACAGGCGCCAGCAAAAACTGCACCACCGTATCAGTTCCCAAATAGAACACCAGCGTTGCAATAATTAAGCACACGATAACACGTACAAGACGCATGCGTAATTCGCCAAGGTGCTCCATCAATGACATTCGAGCCGGTCCGATAGGCATGCCTATTCACCCCTTTCAGACACTGCAGACTGAGCAGTTTTAGACGAAGACGTCGAAGCAGTTGCTGCCTGGGCTGGTGCCGGTTTGTGTTGAATAGGCTTAGTACCGAATAATTCTTCAGGCGTTAATGCAGGCTTTTGTGAAGACGACGCTGTCGAATTTAGTGAGCTTGTACCAGAGGGCACAGGCTTTTGACCAGATGCCGTTGATAAAGTTGACGAAGAAGCCATACTTGAAGGAGCAGGTTTTTGCGAAAGAGAAGCACTGGATTCGTGAGTTTTTGCGCCAGACTCATGAGCTTTCTTGACGGCTTCATCCTT
Organism: uncultured Eggerthella sp.; assembly: GCA_900556585.1. Lineage (GTDB taxonomy): Bacteria > Actinomycetota > Coriobacteriia > Coriobacteriales > Eggerthellaceae > Anaerotardibacter. The sequence goes on along the minus strand of USPD01000017.1, from coordinate 2,106 downwards.
CATAGCACGCCTGTTTTCTTCAATGGTGGTTTTGGCACTAGAAGCACTGAAGTCACTATCGGTTTTCGAATCTTGCGCTTGCTGAACTTTGCGTTCGGCACGTTGTTTATCGTAGCGCGCCTTACGTTCAGCAAAGCTTTCCTGAGTAGCAGTAGGAGCAGGTTTTGATTTTGAAGAGACCGACGATACTGAAGATGCTTTTTTTCCTTGAGTCTCAACCGAATCCAGTATTTCGCCTTTAATAACCGACTCCATTTCGCTTTGCGCTTGCTTGAATTTACGTAAAGCAGCACCTAAAGTTTTTGCCATTTCTGGCAACTTATCGGGACCAAAAATTAAAAAACCGAACAACAAAATTATGAACAGCTCAAAGCCGCCAATACCAAACAAGTCTAGCTTCCTTCTCTTACAAAACAGCACCAATCAAGAAAAAACTTTGTCTAAAAAGTAAACAAAGTCACTAATTACCACCCAAAAACATTAACCCCATAGTTGGAAGAGATAATGCAAGGATCAAAATGACACATACGGCTATTACAAAGACTCGCCACAAAAGCGCTTTCCGAGCTGCTTTTTCCTGCGCTTTGCGCTGACGTTCTAAAGCGCGCTTTTCACGTTCTTTTAGCTGTTTTGCTGTCATATTTTGTTTCTTATTGGCCATAAACCAAACTTCTTTCTTATTTGAAGGAAACCATAACGCATACTTCCTTAGTTACTATGCGCTAATCGACCAATGGAAAACTTATTCGGCTAATAAAGTATGTTTGCTGCGCACCCAAACACACTACGAACGCAAGCGACCTCTGATCTCTAATACATGGGCAATAATCTTCGTTGCGCCATCTCCCACATGAAGCCTTCCTGCCTCATATACAATGTTGCCATTTACCATGGTCATCACAACATCGCTATTGCTCGCCGAACCAAGAACTGCTGAAACCGGATCGGTTGTTGGAGTTTGATGAGAACCAGATAAATCTATAGCAATAATATCTGCCAACTTACCAACTTCTAAAGATCCAATCTTGTCTTCCATGCGCAGTACTTCAGCAGCACGCAAAGTGGCCATTTCAAGAAGAGTTTGTGAGTCAAGAAATTCCCTACTGAGTGCACGCTGAATCATAAGTTCAAAGCGCATTTCAGCAAACATATCCAAATAATTAACTGAGCCAGGTGCGCCCGTGCCCATACCAACACGTAGACCAGAACGCAAGTATTCGCTTACAGGAGCAACACCCATACCAAGTTGAGCACTCAAGCTAGGACAAACTGCAATGGCTACGTCATAATCACGCAAATGACGAATATCTTCTTCGGTAACGCAAACGCCATATAATGCCATGACGTTTTTCGCCTCAAATAAGCCCCAATTCAAAACATAATTCACAGGAGTTACCGCCGTTGGCAGCCATGGAGCAATTTCGACGAATCCACGATGGTCAACCGTATTATCAAGCCCTGCCGTTGCACCAAATTTTACGAAACGCAATTCTTCATTGCTTCCTGCCAGCTTTAGCGAAATAGGCATGTCATCATGACTTGACGCATATTTAGCAATTTCGCGGTACAGTTCAGGATGGCATTCATAGACAGGGTCAGGTGCTAGACCAAACGTAATTTGGTCGCTTTCGATTTTCTGCGACCACTTATCAAGATCGCTATCCATCTTCTTCAAAGCGTAATTAACCAAGCGCTTATCAATAGCGCCTACTTCACGATAAATTACCGCGCGTAAACCACAATCACGTGCAGCAAATGCAGCAGCGCCTGTTGAAGAAGTGTCAGCAATGGTGGTAACGCCCGCAGAAAGCTCTTCCAAGCATCCTAAATACGCAGAATCATATGCTTCAGCATTTGAAATGCGAGAGCGCAAATCGTTGATATTTTTGCGCCATTCCACAAACGGAGCATCATTTATAAGCCCACGAAGCACACCATCTTCTACACGAGCATGCAAATCAACAAAACCAGGAGTAAGCGCTGCCATACCAAAATTTTTAATTTCTTCATCCGGATAACGCAAACGCATCATTTCAATTTTGCCAATGTCAGCAATAACGCCATCACGAACTAAAATGGCACCATTTTCCATAGGCTCAGATGAAA
>USPD01000016.1 GCA_900556585.1 uncultured Eggerthella sp. | reverse complement strand
GCCCGCTGAGCTGGGCCTATGCCGGAATCTCTCCCACAGAAACCACCGAAGAGCCCCTTTTCTTATGGGGAAGTACCCCAAATGCTGTAGGAAAGCCCAGCTCCTGTGAATCCTGCATGGGCATATTGTGCTGGAAGAAAGGCGAATTCCGCCGTGTGGGAAAATACGCACGAGGCATTCGATTTGACCGTGGGACGCGTCTGTCCAGCGGTTTCATGCGTTTGAGGAAGGGTTTTATGAAGGCATCTCGCATTATCTCAACGGTTTGCGCGATGGGTCTTTCGGCGGCGTGCGTCATGGGCGTTGCCGGCTGCTCCAGCAATAACCAGAACTCCGGTTCGGGCGCGGTGGCCGCCACCATTAACGGTACCGAAATCTACGAGGACACGGTTACCGACTATATCCAAAGCGTTCGCGAGCAGCAGGGTCTGACCGACGAGGATTCTTGGGGCAATTACCTGGCTCAGATGGGCACCGATCCGGCAGGCGTGCGCGAGCAGATCATCAACACGTACGTCACGCGCGAGCTCATCAACTCCGGTGCCGAGGAAAAGGGCGTTACCGTCGACAGCTCTGAAGTCGATAGCTATGTCGACAAGATGAAGTCCAACTACGACAGCGACGAGCTGTGGCAGTCCGCTCTCGAGCAGGCTGGCATGACCGAGGACGAGTATCGTTCCGAGATCGAGCTGCAGCTGAAGGCCAAGGAGCTCTACAACACCTTCACCTCCAGCGAGGAGCCTTCCAACGACGATATGCTCCAGTATGCGCAGATGTACGCCAGCGCCTACGACGGAGCCAAGCGCTCCAGCCACATCCTGTTCGATTCCGATGACGAGGCAACCGCTCAGGACGTGCTGAACAAGATCAACTCCGGCGAGCTCGACTTCGCCGAGGCTGCCAAGCAGTACTCCAAGGACACGGGTTCCAAGGATGCCGGCGGCGATGTGGGTTGGGATAAGACCAGCTCGTTTGTGCAGGAGTACACGGATGCGCTGAGCGGCCTCGAAAAAGACCAGGTCAGCGGTTTGGTTACCAGCAGCTACGGCATCCATATCATCAAGTGCACCGACGTGTACAACGCTCCGAAGGAGAAGGCCGACGACGGCACCGAAACGGTGAAGATCACCAGCCTCGACCAGATCCCCTCCGAGTGGCAGGAGACCATCAAGCAGTCGCTGCAATCTCAGGGCCAGACCACGAGCTACCAGAACTGGCTGACTGAGAAGAAGGAATCTTCCGACCTCAAGATCAACGACATGCCTTCCGGCCTGCCTTATGACGTTGACATGTCGAAGTATCAGACCGAAGATCCCAACAGCACCGATAGCGCCGATACCAACGTTTCGGCTGCTGACTCGACGGATGGAGACGCCGCCGCCAGCACCGACGGTTCTGCTGACAGCTCTGCCAGCGCGGCCGATGCCGAGGGAAAGCCTTCGGCAAACTAACCTGAAAGGGCGCGCGAAGCAAGTATAAGAAGGGAACCCGTTTCAACGGGTTCCCTTCTTCGTTTGGGAAGGAATGGGTGTATGAGCGAAGAAAACACCGAAGTGCAGCCTCTGTTCGAGCTCAACGATGCCGAGGTCGTGCGAGCGGGCCGTACGATCCTGCATGTTGATAAGTTCTTGCTTGCAAAAGGGGAGAACATCGCGCTTTTGGGTCCGAACGGCGCCGGCAAATCGACGTTCGTGAAGCTGATCACCAGGGAGGTGATGCCGTTGTACCGTGAGCAGCCTCCGGTGAAGTTCAACGGCAACCCGCGTGCGACGTTGGTGGATGTGCGCAAAACGCTGGGAATCGTGTCGTCCACCATGCAGGCGCAGATCAACGTCCATCTACCTGCCGTGGATATCGTGGAAGGCGGTCTGTTCGGCACGCTCGGCCTTCCGCGTCACGTCCACCCGGATGAGCGCACGCATGCGAAGGCGCTTGACGCTATGGAGATGCTGGGTGTGGCGAAGCTTGCAGATCAGGACATCATGACCATGTCGAGCGGCCAAGCCCGTCGTGTGCTCTTCGCTCGCGCCCTTGTGCACGATCCGAACACGCTGTTGCTCGACGAGCCGTGCACGGGGCTGGACCCGGAAGGCATGTATTATGTGCGCTCGAGCATGCGCGACCTTGCAAGGGCGGGCAAGGGTATCGTGCTGATCACCCACTATCCGGAGGACATCATCCCTGAAATCAAACGTTTGGTCTTGGTCAAAGAGGGAAAGCTGTTCGCTGATGGAGCGAAAGAGGATATGCTGACCGACCGGATGATGAGCTCGCTGTTCGATGTTCCGCTGCAAGTTGCGAAAAATGGCAAAAACAATGAGTATTTTTCTCTTGTGAGTTCCTACTAGATAGTGTAAAATACTTAACCGCTGCATGAGCGCACGAGAGAAAACGTGAATGCAATGCAGGCTGTAAGCAAGCGGAGAGATGACCGAGCTGGCCGAAGGTGCACGATTGGAAATCGTGTATACGCCAAAAGCGTATCTGGGGTTCGAATCCCCAGCTCTCCGCCACTTACGAATTCAAGCGGTTTAGCCACTTCGTACGGCTGAGTCGCTTTTTTATTTTTCTTTTCAAATTCCAAAAAACTCTAACGTTACTGCCAAAAATTCTTCCAACATAGCCAATGCTAACCTGCACTAAACATTGGGCTCTTATTATTTGTAAGTCCTTATTATTTTGACAAGTTTCAACAACTTTGAAAACTACTTCTTTTACGACTGACCAACTACTGCACGAGCAATCATGCGACCAACACAAACCCCTAAAACGCACACTACAACCGAACTAATCGCATAGAGTCCTGCCATGGCGTAGCGCGATTCTTCGATAAGGCCAAACGTTTCTAAACTAAAGGTTGAAAAGGTGGTAAACCCACCAAGAATACCTGTTGAAACAAAAAGAAGTGACTGTTTATTTGCAGGAAATAATGTTGGCAGCGCTACCGACATCACGCCGATCAAAAACGAACCAACAAAGTTGATAATAAAGGTTGCAATAGGAAACGCTCCACTTGAAAGCACGCCAAGCAACTCCGAACATACATACCTCAGAAGTGCGCCAATAAAGCCGCCACACCCCACAATTAAGGCATTAACAATCATGTACTTTCAACAGCCTTCCTATTTTTTGATTAACACCTGGCGCAAGCATAGCGCAAATGAGCCTGCGTTACTTGCCTCCTTGCAAACTTTCACCTTTTGCCCTAGCTGCTCGCACTGCGTGCTTTTACCACCCGAGCTACCTAGAACGAAACCTTTGGTGCTTCTTCGGCACCTGCAGCAGCATCAAAACTATCACGCTGCTCAAAACGAAATAATCCTGCAACTAGCACGCCTGGAAACGTTTGGATAGCGTTGTTATACATCATCACCACGTCATTGTAGCTTTGACGCATATAGCTAATTTTGTCTTCGGTTGCAGAAAGTTCAGATTGTAACTGCTGAAAATTAACGTTCGCCTTTAAGTCTGGATACGCCTCCGCTATAGCAAACAAACTTTTCAAAGCATTGGTAAGCATAGAATCCGCTTGCATACGCGCCACAGGAGATCCTGCATTCGCTACTGCACTTCGTGCCTCAGTTACCTGATCGAGCGTTGATTTTTCGTGCGAAGCATACCCTTTGACGGTCTCAACTAAATTAGGGATAAGATCCAGCCTTCGCTGAAGTTGAACATCTATTTGCGCCCAAGCATTGTCAACGCGGTTACGAAGTTGAACAAAGTTGTTATACATAACAACAAGTGCTATTGCCACGATAATGACAAGCACTACTAAAACAATCAATACAACTTCCATACTGCTTCCTTACTCTTAATACAGTACTTCCTTTAAATGCCTAGTACACTTCCAAAACTGATGCACCAACTGGAGCAAACGAAGTTACTCTGTTCCACCAACCACGTTTAAACGCGTCAAGAGACAACCTATATGCTTCATCGTACGAATCACACACTATGCATACGGCAGATCCACTGCCGCACAGCAAAACATCTTGTTCATCTGACAAAGATTTTGCCCAATCAAGCACTTCAGCAACTTCAGGAGTAACCTGACGCGCTGCATCCGTTAAATTGTTCCAGAATTCAACATTATTAGCATCACCATGGTTCGCCAAGCTGCTTACGTAGCTATCGTCTGGATAGAGCGGGTTCGCGTCAAAAGCTGCATAAGCTTTTGCCGTTGAAACACCTGCGGAAGGTCGTACCAATAAAACAAATCCCTTACGTGGATTCAAAGAATGCTCAAACACTTCGCCTTTTCCGGAAAGGTAAGCGCATCCTCCCTTTAGGAAAAAGGCAACATCTGCCCCTAGACGGGAAGCAACCGCATATAAACGTTCATCCTGAGGATCAATGCCCCAAAGCGTAGCTGCGCCAAGCAAAGCTGCTGCGGCATTTGATGATCCGCCACCAAGACCAGCTTCTGCAGGAATAACTTTTGAAAGTAAGATATGAATGGTTTCGTTTTCGGTGCGCCCTAACTCTTTTGCGAGTTCTTCCACTGCGCGATACACAATGTTTTCTTCTGGAGCAACGTTGAGCGTATCAATATCGCCAGAAGTTTCACATTTCAAAACAATAGAAAGATGTTTGGCATCATTTTCTGCAGAGTCAGCATCATCCGAAACAGAAGAACCAGCAGCTCCTGAACCCAAAAGCGCATCGTCGTCTTCTTCAAAGCGGCGCATCGTAAGCGAATCATGCAAGGCTAGTGAATGCATGATGGTATTAACAGAATGAAAACCGTCATCTCGGGTGCGCCCAACCGCAAGCACCAAATTAACCTTGGCAGGAGCAATCAATCGCACGTAATTCTTCACAATAATCCCTTCCTTTTAACGCATCACGCAAACGACGCGGTTATTTGTCGTTTCCATCATACCCATCTGCTGCAAGTTTCGCCTGTCGCTTTCGTTCCTTGTTACGCTTTCTTTTATTTTGAAAAAAAGCACGAAGAACAGCCGCACACTCCTGTGAACAGACGCCCGACGTTACGTCAAACGTATGGTTTAAACGGTCATCTTCATTAACGGAATAAAGAGAGCCCAAAGCACCTGCTTTTGGATCTGCCGCCCCATACACACATCGATCAATTCGAGCTTGATACATTAAGCCCGCGCACATTAAACACGGCTCCAAAGTCACATACACCGTGCAACCCGAAAGACGCCAAACCCCCAACTTTTCGGAGGCTTGTTTCATGGCAATAAATTCCGCATGGCCCGCTGGGTCGTTATCAACCTCACGTCTGTTGTACCCTTGCGCAATCACCTGGTTTTCGTGCACAACTACCGCACCAATAGGTACCTCGTCCAATTCTTCAGCCTTTTTAGCTTGAGCCAGCGCAAGATTCATGAAGTAGGTATCGAGTTTATTTTGAGATCCGTCGCAATCGCCAATCTGAGAAACAAACTCTTTAGAAGTTTTTACTATTTTCTTAGTATCACCCATAGGTAAATCCACGTGATTCGTGCCCTTTCTTGCATTATTCAAACTATCATAGGATATTCATAGGCGAAAACCGAATAAATATGGTATTCTAGTTCGTGCTGAAAAGGAGGAATGGCAGAGCGGTTGAATGCGGCGGTCTTGAAAACCGTTGTGCCGAGAGGCACCGTGGGTTCGAATCCTACTTCCTCCGCCAGAAATTACAAACGCACGCAATATTGCGTGCGTTTTTCTTTTATCTCTTCCGCAAAGAATCTCTATTCCGCAAAAAGTATTTGGCCTATATACCAGCATTTAGTTAGCAAAGAACTTTTCACGTACGTAATCAAGAGGCATTTCTCTGCCAAGCCACAAGCGTTCTCCAATTGCAGCCTGCTGCAAGAATACGCCAACCCCATCAAGCGTTTTATTTCCCTTTTGCTTCGCAAGCGAAAGCAACTCTGTTTCACGCGGAGTGTATACCATATCCGCAACAATCAAACCTGGCACAATCATTGATTTATCAACTAAACACCCCGGCTCATCAAAAGATCCAACTATTGTGGCGTTTAGCAATAAGGTAGATTCTTCAAGAGATGCACGCAACTTATCTTTATCAGCCAAATCATAAAGGGCAACTTCGCAATCTGAACATTCATGCAAACGCTCAATAAGTGCACAACCGCCCTTTACATAAGAATCGTCACGATTAAACACATCAATTTGAGCAACACCATCAAGCGCAGCCTGAACAATTACTGCGGATGCTGCACCACCAGTGCCAAGAACGGTAATCTTCTTACCTAAAACATTGACACCGTTAAGAACCAAATTGCGCATAAAAGCAGCACCATCGGCATTGTCGCCTAATGAGCGACCACCCTGAATAACAACCGTATTTACAGCACCCATGATTTCCGCAACACGAGAAACTTCATGCAAATAGGGCAAGATACGCTTCTTATGAGGAGCCGCAACGTTATAACCCAAAAAGCCCAGTGCTTCTAAGCCGCGAACTGCTACTTCAAGATTATCCTCGGAAACGTCCAGCGGCACATAGGCATAGTTCCATCCAAGCTTTTCAAACACTGCATTGTGAATTTCGGGAGAACTTGAATATTCCAAAGATGACCCGATAACTCCCATGAGCCTTGTTGCTCCTGTTATACGGCTGCTCGTTTCCATAATGCCCTTTCTGGGTTATTTTCTTCGCAAAAAATAACTTTACCGCAAGCGGCAAAATTAAGAAAGCAAAAGGGCATCATTCCTCAAGAAGAGCCGCTGTTTCAAGCCATTCTTCTTCCAAGGCCGAAAGCTTATCTTCCTTTTCTTTCACCTGTTGTTGAGCTTCACCGAGCGCTTGATAATCATATGGATCAACTTCCATTAATGCAGCCTTCGCCTCATCAACTTTGCGTTGAGCTGTATTCATTTTTCGCTCAAGCGATTGTATCTTTTTGCGAATTTCACGCGCCTGAGCAGCACTTAGCGCAGGACGTTCTTGCGTGCTTGCACTATCAGTATCACCTGCAGCGTTAGCACCATTCGACAACCCGCTATCCCGATCAGTGCCTTTATGCCCTGATACGCTTCCCTGCGCCTGAACACTAACTTTCTTGCCACGCAGTTTGTCTTTTTCGTATTCCTCAAGCAATTCAAGATACTCATCAACACCGCGAGGAACATGAACCACTTTGCCACCAATAAGTGCAAACTGATTATCCGTCACACGCTCCATTAAGTAGCGGTCATGACTAACCAAGATAAGTGTTCCCGGCCACGTATCAAGCACGTTTTCTACTGCTACCAGCATGTCGGTATCCAAGTCATTGCTTGGTTCGTCAAGAATGAGCACATTAGGCGAATCAAGCAAAATGAGCATCAGCTGCAAACGACGCTTCTGACCACCCGAAAGCGTATTGACGGGCATATTCAAATGGGCAGATGTAAACCCTAGCGACTCTAGCAATGTTGCAGGACTTACTTCCTTACCATCAATCACGTAACGGCTCTTGTAGCGCGAAAGAACTTCTCGCACCCTATCGGTACCAAGAGGGCTCAATTCTTCGAGCTTTTGCGACAGAAAAGCGAATTTTACCGTTTTGCCAATTTTTACTCGTCCTGTTTGAGGGAGCAGTTTTCCCTGAATAATATCTAAGAGTGTTGACTTGCCTGCACCATTTGCACCCAATAACCCATAACGATCACCGGGTCCAATAAGCCATGTAGCGTCATCTACAACCTTATGATCACCATAGGAAAAGCTTACGTTTTCTACGTTTACGCATTGTTTTCCCAAACGCGAAATAGCAGCACGTTTTAGTTCAACCGAATTACGCAAAGGTGGCTCTCCAGCAATAAGCGCTTGTGCGGTTTCCACATGAAACTTTGGCTTCGTAGAACGTGCGCGAGCACCACGAGAAAGCCACGCCAATTCACGACGCATTAAGTTTTGACGCTTTTGTTCGGCAAGCTCAGCCTGACGCTGACGCTCAACACGTTGCAAGATGTAAGCAGAATAGCCGCCTTCAAACGGCTCCACTAGTTCATCATGAACTTCCCACATACGATCGCACACTTCATCCAAGAACCAACGATCGTGTGTTACTACCACTAGCGCGCCGTTCTTACGAGCAAAACGCTTGCGCAAATGCGCCGCAAGCCAACTGATAGCCACTACATCAAGATGATTGGTAGGTTCATCAAGAAGCAAAACGTCGGCATCAGCTACTAAGACACGCGCCAAATCAACACGACGACGCTGCCCACCAGAAAGCGTACTTACCGCCGCATCCCAAGAAATATCCTTGAGCAAACCATCAATGATCTGACGAATGCTTGCATTAGATGCCCATTCGTATTCAGGCATGGTGCCCACAATATTCCATCCAACGCTTTGGTCATCCGCTAAGGTGTCACCCTGATGCAAAGAAGCAAACCTGACTCCGCTCGTGCGAACAACTCGGCCCTCATCGGGTTCTACCGTTCCATCAAAAAGACCTAATAAGGTAGATTTTCCGTCGCCATTGCGTCCCACTACACCAATACAATCGCCGTCATTTACGCCAAGCGACAAGGAATCAAAAATAGTTTTTGTAGGGTATTCAAAATGCACACTTTCGCAGCCAAATAAAAATGCCATGCGCTAATTCTCCTCAATCAAAATGTTTCGCATTTGAGTATACACGTCAGATACGCCTTTTACGCGCTATCCGTTCTACTTACCTACTCTTTCTTATAGAAGTTAAAACGTGTCTGCTATAGTCGCAGCTATGAACAACACTGAAGAAAACATAGGCATCATTTTGATCAACACGGGGTCACCTGCGTCTCCCGAACCTCGTGATATTCGTGCCTATCTTATTGAGTTTCTTTCAGACAAAAATATTATTCGCGTTCCTCATGCTATCTGGCTTCCCATTCTCCATGGATTTATTGCCAGAACCAGACCAAAGAAAACCGCACCCCGCTATAGACAGATTTGGACCGATAAAGGCACGCCGCTTCTTGTTGAATCTCAGGCACAACGTGATGCTTTAAACCATACTTTTGCAGAGCAGAACTTTCCTCTACGCGCGGAAGTTGGCATGCGTTATGGCACACCTTCCATAGAAGATGCACTGCAATCCCTCAAGCGCCAAGGCTGCACGAAATTTATTGGTTTTCCCTTATTCCCCCAAACTGCAACGTGTACCGTTAGTACTTGTAAGGAAAAATTTTTGCAAGTGGTCCCTCCTGAAAATGTCCTTGGGGTAATTGAAGGCTATGCCTACAACCCGCTATACTGGAAAGCAATAGCGCAGTCCATTAAAGATACCTGGACATGGAAGCCTGGAAGCAAAGTTTTATTTTCCTTCCATTCAGTTCCTCTATGCGATGTTGATACTGGAGATACTTACCTGGAAGAAACGCATAACTCCATGAGCCAGGTGGCAAACATCTTAGGACTTTCCGCTGACGACTGGGCGATTGCTTATCATTCACGTTTCGAAGATTCCCGCGCATGGGCCGCCCCGCACCCTAAAACAATTCTGGCTTCTTGGGCAGATAAAGGCGTAAGCAGAATAGCGCTTGTTACTCCAGGGTTTGCGGCAGACTGCCTTGAATCCCTCTACGATATCGCCTCCGTAGCTAAGCATTATTTTGAAGAACGTTGCGAAGCTAACAAGAAAATCCCTGATGTTACCTACATCCCCGCACTTAACAGCCGGGCAGATCACATTGACCTTCTCTTTGATGAAATAGTTAAAAAAGCTGAACTGTAATCTTAGCCAACAAAAGTCCCACATGATACGATGTAAACAGGCTATACATGGGTATACGAGAGGGGAAATTATGGACTACAAAAAGATTTTGGTTCCATTTGACGGATCAAAGCATGCCCTGCGCGCAGTGAAGGCAGCAACGGGTCTTATTCGGGGTTCGGAAGACACCACAATGATCATTCTCAATGTAGTTTCTATGAGCGTTGCTCCTACCATTTCTGAAAGCGATCCTATTCTTGGTTCCACTCCAACCTATATCGACTACAAAGACTATGAAAATCTCTACGATGATTCGCTGATAAAGCAACGCGACAAGATGATTAAGGACGTAACTGGCGAATATCCTGATCTACCTAAAAACCAGGTAGAATTTGACACCATTGCGCACCCATCACCCGTTCAAGGTATTATCGAATATTGCGAAACACACAATTGCGACCTTATTGTAATGGGACGCAGAGGCCTTGGCGCAATTCGCGGTGCTTTCGGAAGCGTAAGCTCAGGCATTCTACGCTCGACCGATTTGCCGGTATTAACCGTGAAATAATTCAGAAATTGATTAATTTGGCTCGAAGTATAGAAATGGTAAAAAAGCTTGAAAATGCAGGTTTATAAAGTAAACCATTTCTTATATTTTGTATCACAAAAAAATGCGCCAGAAGCAAATCTGGCGCATTTTGATTTTTTAAATACTTACAAAACGCTACCCGCGTTCTGCGAGCCGTTGCTAATTCTACTACGTTATTTGATAACAAGAACAGGCATTGGAGCTTCGCGCAAAACGGCATAGCTAACCGAGCCAAGAACGCCACGAATAGCACCAAGACCACGAGAACCCATTACGATAAGGTCTGCGTCAACCTTTTCAGCATAAGAAAGAATATCTGCTGCTGGAGTATAACCAGGAATTACTTCGATTTCAGCACAATCACCAAGATCATCCAAAACTGAACCAATTCCCTCACGAACCTTTTCAGTTTCTTCTTCAATAGTCTTGTTATACAAGTTCATAATGTCCTCAACGGAAAGTAGATACTGTTGAGGATCAAAAGAAGCGCTATTAAAGTTTGCAGGAAGCTGAGCATTAGGATGCGTGGTAACAAATACCAGGTGCAGTTTTGCACCAGGGTCGTCCTTTACTAGTTCTGCAGCCTTCGTTACAGCAGCAAGTGCATGATCGGATCCATCGTAAGCAACAACAACGTTCTTGAATACCATGGTTACCCCTCCTTTTCATCAAGCGCAAAGACGCCAATAAGTGCTCTCCCAGCAAGCACTGTTTACATATATAGCTTATCACTATACTTCGCGCCCTACCAGGTTTTTTAAACGCAAAAAGAGAAGCTTTTGCCAAACAAAACAACACGTTTAATACTTATGTTACTTAGCGGACGAAAGCTTCTCTTTATTTGCTGATTTCAAATGCTTGCAAATTTTACCTTAATTGCAGCACACAAAACTTATGACAGGAAAGCACCTTCTGTTTCAAGAGGTTCAAGCCCAATGACCGTATCAGGATCAACCGCAATGGAGCGCAAATAGGTTGCAATAGCTGCATCTACTTCATATTCCACATCAATCTTGCCATCAAATACGCACCAGTAGAACATAAGTCCCGTAGAAGCTGCTGCGATGCGCAATAGAGACTCATCCGTGTCTACATCGCTACGAATAAGACCTTGTTCCTTGGCTTCATCAATATATGAACGAACATTAGCGATAATGAAATCGTCATCAGAATCACGATGCATAAAATCGAAAAATGGATTGTGATTTGATGCATACAAGCCAGAAACAAACTCCAAGCCCATATCCTTGCAGTAAATCACATACGCACGATAAATAACCAAGATGCGCTCAACAGGATTGTGGTGTTCGTTTTCTTCGAGTGCCTTTTCCTTATAAGGGACAAACGCATACTTTAAGTAGTATGAAATCAAATCTTCCTTGCCACTAAAAAGGTTATAAAAGCTGCCTGTAGAAAGACCCGCTTCATCGCAAATATTACGAACCGTAAGCTGCTTCATTCCATCACGGTTAACCAGCTTTATAGCTGCCTTGAGAAGCTTTTCTCGGGTGACCTGCGCTCGCGTTTCATGAACGGACACATAGTCATTACGCCTGATCATTCGAGACTTCCTCCTTATACCTCACCCTTGATTCTCAAACTTAAAAAAGCTCCTGAAACAATACCTGAATTTTTATTATCAGGCATCATACACTATGAAAATCAAAAAATGAACATGTTTTACCCTGAACCCATAATAGGCTAAATCCTACAAACTTGTTTGAATTGTAATAATTAAGTAGATAAGTGGATCATTATCTGTATGAGACACACTGAGCCTTTTATTCTGATCTCGCCCGTAACTCTCTCTTGTACGCTTGCGCGAACCACATCCTTAGTTTCTCGTTACGCGGGCACCCTGCGGGGTGTCTTCAATCGTAAAACCAAGATTGCTCAAGTCATCGCGAATTTGATCCGCCAGACCGAAGTTCTTTTCTTTACGTGCTGCAGCACGGCTATCAAGCAATGCTTGAATTGCTTCTTCGCCATCTGAGCCATCGTATCCCGCAAGATCATGAGCCAGGGCAACTACCGCTTTATCATTTCCTGAAGCGCAAGAACCAGTTTCACATGCATCAATACCCAAAACGCCTAGCAATTCGACAACTGCACGTGCGCCTTCTTCTACTTCTTTTGCATCGCGAACGCATACACATGCATCGGCAAGCATGGTGTTGGCTTCGCCAACAAAGGTAAAGATTGCGCCAAGTGCACCTGCCGTATTAAAATCATCATCCATGGCTTCAATAAAGGATTCACGCATTGCCTCAATAGCACTACGATATTCATCCATGTTTACCGTAGAAGGCTCCTGAGCAGGTTTTGAGCATATCCATTCGGTGTTATTAATGAAGTTCGTTAAACGGGTTAATGCTGTTTGAGCTTCTTGCAAGCGCTCGTCAGAAAAATCAAGTGGGCTACGATAATGCGTCTGGAGCATAAGCATGCGAAGTACGCGCGCATCTGTTGTTTTTAAGATATCGCGCAGCAACAAGAAGTTTCCTAGCGACTTAGACATTTTTTCGGAATTGATCTGGAGCATGCCTCCATGGATCCAGTAATTAGCAAACGTGCAACCACATGCTGCCTCAGATTGGGCGCGCTCGTTTTCATGATGAGGAAATGCCAAGTCCGCTCCACCACCATGGATATCAAAAGGAAGACCAAGATATTTTTCGGACATCGCAGAGCATTCAATATGCCAACCAGGACGGCCCTTACCCCAAGGAGAATCCCAAGAAGGCTCGCCTGGCTTTGCCGCCTTCCATAAAGCAAAATCAAGAGGATCACGTTTGCGATCTTCTAAGCCCTGCCCGTCAGCACGCAGTTCGCGATGGCCTGTTTCCATTTCATCAATATTACGATTCGAAAGCTGACCGTACTTATCATACGAACGAACTGCGAAATATACATCGCCTTCAACTTCGTAAGCATGGCCATTTTCAATAAGCTTTTCCACCAACGCAATCATTGCGTCAGTTTCTTCTGTTGCACGAGGACGAATATCAGGATCAAGCACTCCTGCTGCATGCATATCCTCAATGAAAGCCTGAGCATATTCCGCTGCTACTTCTGCAGCACTACGACCTTCTTCAAGTGCTTTATTGATAATTTTGTCGTCCACATCAGTGATGTTCTGAACGAACGTTACCTCATAACCGCGCCACATCAAATAGCGGCGAATAGTATCGAAAGAAATAAAGGTACGCGCATTACCAATATGAATGTAGTTGTACACCGTTGGACCGCATACATACATGCCCACTTTTCCTTCTTCGCAAGGTACAAAAGGGCGTTTTTCGCGAGCCATAGTGTCATAAATTCGAATCATCGTATCTCCTTGAGATGGTAAAAGGCCAGCATTAGTGCGGCCGAATAAAACCGAACATACGTAAGTTTGCTAATTTGCGTGATGCCTAGTATAAACCCTAAGCGCAACACATACACACAAGCATTACGAACATCGAAAGACCAGAGCTACTGCCTGCGCCGAAATACCTTCTTCGCGACCTTCGAAGCCTAAATGCTCGGTAGTAGTAGCTTTAACTCCTATGTTTTCAACGGAAATGCCACATGCTTTTGCTAAGTTTTCACGCATAGCATCACGATGAGGCGAAAGTTTTGGAGCTTGCGCAGCTATAACGCAATCAATATCGATAATTTCGTAGCCTTCTTTTCGTACTAAAGTAGCTACTTCAGAAAGCAAATATAAGGAGTTTGCTCCCTTATATTGAGGATCAGTATCAGGAAATAATTTGCCAATATCCCCACCGCGAATTGCCCCTAGCAGAGCATCCGCAACCGCATGAGCCAACACATCCGCATCCGAATGACCATCAAGGCCTTGATGGTGCGGAATTTCCACGCCACCTAAAATAAGTTTGCGATTTGGCGCAAACGCATGAACGTCATAACCAAGACCTGTGCGCAATCTTCCAAACGCAGCGGTAAACGATGAGGTATCACTAGACACTATTTCCCTCGTCTTTCTTCTAGTGCTGCACGAACCGCAGCAGACATAAGCAAATAATCTTCTGGTACGGTTAGTTTAATATTGTCGCGCTTGCCTTCAACCACAAGTACGCGACCGCCCAAACGTTCAATTAGCGATGAGTCATCGGTTCCAACGAAACCATCCGAAAGAGCAGAAGCATGAGCACGACGATAGATACCTGCTCTAAAGATTTGGGGAGTTTGAGCGTTCCAGAATACCGAACGATCAGGCGTGCCAACAATGACGCCATTTTCAACAACCTTGAGCGTATCAATAGAAGGATGTCCAACTACCGCGCCATCACAATCAATGTTGCCCTTTACGGTGTTGATTGTGTGCTCAATTAATTCCTTGGTAACTAGCGGGCGTGCGCCATCATGCAGAATAACAAACTCATATTCTTCAGGTACAAGCTCCAGACCAGAAAAGGCCGATTCTTGACGAATTGATCCAGCAGGTGCCATAACAATAGGCGTTACGAACGGAAATGGATCAATAGCCTTCGATAAATATTCTTCAGTGCGTTCTTCAGGACACACAATAACAATAAGTCCTACATCCCCCACAGCATCAAATGCTTCAGCAGAGCGCGTAAGAATAGGCTTGCCCGCAATTTCTACAAGCTGCTTACCGCCTTCATGCCCAAAACGCTCACCACTACCGCCAGCTAAAATGATTGCCGCCGTTTTTGGGTTTTTATCAACAACGCCCTCCAGACGAGGTTCTACTTTAAGAGCATCAAAATTCATGTCATCGAACATTGCCATTGCATGTTCAAGAACAGATGGAACAAATACGGGATCAATTGTCTTGTCGCTCATGAGGAACTCCTGTACCATTGCGCGCTTTCCACAGATGATGCGGCTTTTGCGCCTCCTGCGCCTCTACCTTTGGCGTCACATGCGCTTCTGCCTTTGTGTCATATGCGGTGTCACATACGCTTTTCGCCTTCGCGTCACATGTGTTTCTATCTTCGTGACACATGCGCTTTCACTTTTGTACCATATACACTTCTGTATGCCACATGTATGCACGCGATGCGCACCTGCATTTTAAACGCCATGTTTTGTGCGATGCACCCCTACGCTTAAAAACGCCTCACACTCTTGCGCGATGTGCCCCTGTTAGATTGGCCTAATATCTACATTATATGCAACGCGGGACTAAAAATAGTCCCGCGAGCACTAACTTTTATTCAATGATGCAAATCTATTTAATCTGCAGCCTGATCTCCTGAGGAAGATCCTCCTCCACGCGAAACACCCGCATGGCCTAAATCGTATCCAGCAAGAAGCAGCTCCGCTTCTGCAGCAATAGAATCACGCTTACGAGGTGCTGGAATAGAGCCGGTTCCCTGATTAAAGGAAAGATGATTTTCGCCATCTTCGCCTTTAACAAGATCCACATCAATAACCGAACCGCTTGTCCACTTGCCTTCCAGGATTTGCTCCGAGATGGGATCTTCGATGAGACGCTGGATTGCACGACGCAACGGACGTGCACCGAAGGATAAGTCGGTTCCTTCCTTAGCGATGTATTTGCTTGCTTCCTTTGTCAGGTTGATGGTCATGTTCTGCTCAATCAAACGCTGACGCAGCTCGTCGATCATTAAATCAACAATCTCAACAATTTCATCTTCAGTGAGCGACTTGAATACGATGATTTCATCAATACGGTTCAGGAATTCAGGACGGAAAAGCTTCTTAACTTCGCTCATTACGCGTGACTTAATTTCCTTATCGTCCAAGCCGCCCTTTTCACCTGAGGCGAAACCGAGAGGTGCACTGGTAGTAATCTCACGAGCGCCAACATTGGAAGTCATGATAATAACCGTATTGCGGAAATCAACAACGCGACCCTGCGAGTCGGTCAAATGACCTTCTTCCAAAATCTGCAACAAGATATTGAATACATCAGGATGTGCCTTTTCGATTTCGTCAAACAGTACAACCGAATAAGGACGCTGACGTACGGCCTTGGTTAACTGACCACCTTCGTCATAACCAACGTATCCCGGAGGCGAACCGATCAAACGGGAAACCGAATGCTTCTCCATATATTCAGACATATCGAAGGAAATAAGCGCATCTTCAGAATTGAACAGGAATTCCGCCAATGCCTTCGACAGCTCTGTTTTGCCAACACCTGAAGGACCTAAGAAGATAAACGATCCAACAGGACGTTTTGGATCCTTTAAGCCTGAACGGCTACGACGGATTGCCTTGGACAGCGCCGTGATAGCCTCGTCCTGGCCAATAACACGCTCGTGCAATACTGATTCCATGCGAAGCAGCTTTTCAGTTTCTGCTTCCGTCAAGTTGGAAACAGGTACGCCCGTGGTCATAGAGACGATGTCGGCCACGTCTTCAGCGGAAACTTCATTAAGTGTTTTTGCTGATTTCTCTTCCCAGTTCTTCTGCGCCTCCATACGTTCTTTCTGAAGCTTCTCTTCTTCATCACGAACTTTAGCGGCACGCTCAAAATCCTGACCCGCAATAGCGGATTCCTTAGCGGAGCGAAGCTTACGCAGCTCGTCATCAATCTTTTGGATTTCTTCAGGCAAAACCATGTTGCGAATACGCATACGAGCGCCTGCTTCGTCAATTACGTCAATTGCCTTATCGGGCAAGTAACGGTCCTGAATGTACCTATCAGAAAGACTTACCGCAGCAGACAGCGCTTCATCAGTGAAGTGAACGTGATGATGCTCTTCGTAGCGATCGCGCAGGCCTTCCAAAATTCGCACTGCTTGTTCTTCATTGGGCTCCTTGACCAACACCGTTTGGAAACGACGGTCAAACGCCGAGTCTTTTTCAATGTGCTTGCGGTATTCATCTAAGGTTGTTGCGCCAATGATCTGAATTTCACCACGGGACAGCGGTGGCTTCAGAATTGCTGCTGCATCAATGGAACCTTCTGCAGCACCAGCGCCAATCAAGGTATGAAGTTCGTCAATAAACAGTATAATATCGCCTGCTTGTTCAACTTCCTTGATAACCTTCTTCAAACGCTCTTCAAATTCGCCACGATACTTGGAGCCTGCAACCAATGCAGAAACATCCAACGTGTAGATTCGAATGTTATGGAGGATATCAGGCACCTGATCCACAACAATAAGCTGAGCCAAACCTTCTACAACAGCTGTTTTACCAACGCCAGGTTCGCCAATAAGCAACGGGTTGTTCTTTTGGCGGCGAGAAAGAATCTGCATGACGCGCTCAATTTCGCCAGCGCGCCCAATAACAGGATCCAACTTCCCGTCAGCCGCTTTTTTAGTTAAGTCCGTGCCAAATTCTTTCAACATGCTATCGGACGTATTGACGGTAGGATCAAAATTGGTGCCCGCATATACAGCCGACTGGCCAACAAGATCATTTAGTGCGGAGCGGATGGCATCACCTGTAACGCCAAGACGTGCCAAAACATCAATGGCAGTGCCTTCATTTTCTCGAACAATGCCTAGCAACAAATGCTCGGTAGAAATGTAGGACTTACCCATTTGCATAGCTTCACGCAAGGAATTTTCAAGTACACGCTTTACACGTGGTGTAAAACTCAAGTGGCCAGAAACGTCAGCGGTTTCATCAATGCTTACAATCTGGCGAACACACTGCACGGCATCGTCGTACTCAACGCCAAGCTTATCAAGCGCTTGCGCCGCCAACCCATCCTGTTCTTTCATAAGCGCCAAGAGCACATGTTCGGTACCCACGTAAGGCTGGTGCAACATGCGTGCCTCCTCTTGGGCAAGAACAAGCACTTTGCGCGCTTTG
This sequence comes from uncultured Eggerthella sp., assembly GCA_900556585.1. Taxonomy (GTDB): domain Bacteria; phylum Actinomycetota; class Coriobacteriia; order Coriobacteriales; family Eggerthellaceae; genus Anaerotardibacter. The sequence goes on along the minus strand of USPD01000016.1, from coordinate 6,603 downwards.
TCCGTAAATTTATCAAATGACATAAAAGCCTCGATTCTCGCGGCAGAATTACCTAACTTATTGTTCACACAATCCTAGCACTCGATAACGAAGAGTGCTAGTTTGTCATGTTTTCGTAACATCTCGTCACATATTTACCGTAAATTTGCACCTAAAATTCTACCATTTTGCGCAATACGCACTAACTACACGCACAGAAAACAAAATCGGCGCTGTAAAAACGCAATACCAAAATGAAAATTAGTAGGCATTTGAAAAAAGGTGACAGGGATTCACATTAGCGTGCCAAATAACCCAATTTGGGGGGCAAGATTTTAGGCATCACGAAGGTCCCTACACAGGCGAAAATGTGGTCATTACCTAAAATGCTTGGTTAATTACATTGTTTTTTCAATACTTCGCGTTTAAGAAAATTTCAAATGTCCCCAACGCACTATATTTGGCACAGCGCGCAAAAAAGTTGCAATTTTGGCCATAAAAGCCCTGTTGTAGGCATCTGTTTTCTTAGGAAAAGTGAAGAGATGCTCATTCGTCACATTCATATACTGGTTGGTTACAATCCTTGCGATGCTGTAATACAAAGAAGGCGAAAGCGATGCCTACAACGGTATGTTTTTGACCAAATTACCAAGTTTTTTGCGTGCTTTGGCCTCAGTCATTTGAGGCGATTAAGCTGCCCCTCCCAACGCTATATATTTGACACTAGAAGAAAAAGTTAAGCCTTAGGCGCTGGGAAGAGCGCGTGCTGCTGCTCCTGGCAGAAGACCTGCGCTCAACAGCAACCGCGCAAGAAGATTACTTTGCATCTGGACTACTTAGCTTTTGGACTACTTAGCTTTTGGATTACTTAGCTTCAGGACGCATATGGGGGAACAGCAGCACATCCCTGATGCTTGCTTGATTGGTAAGAAGCATAACAACGCGGTCAATGCCAATACCAATACCACCTGCAGGAGGCATGCCATATTCCAATGCACGTACGTAGTCAGTGTCGTATTCCATTGCCTCATCATCACCAGAAGCTTTTTCTTCCATCTGACGCTGGAAACGTTCAGCCTGATCTACTGGGTCATTCAATTCAGAGAAAGCATTCGCATATTCATGTCCTGCAATAACTAACTCAAAGCGATGAGTTAAACGAGGATCATCCTCGAAACGCTTAGCTAAAGGACTTACCTCCACAGGATAATCAACTACAAACGTGGGGTTAACAATAGTAGGTTCGCCAATTTCGTCATAAAGCTCTGCAATGAGCTTGCCTGCGGTCCACTCAGGCTTAACTTCGATGCCATTTTTCTTGGCAAGGTCTGCAAGATGCTCAACAGGAGTATCAAGCGTTACTTCTTCTCCCAATGCATCAGAAACAACCTTTGTCATAGGGATAGAAGGCCACTCGCCCGAAAGATCAATGGTCATACCCTGGTATTCAAGCTGCTCGGAATCATTAACAGCAGCATTTGCCGCCTTGATAACTCCCTCGGCCAGCTTCTTCATACCTTCAAGATCGCTAAACGCACGATAAGCTTCCATGCTGGTAAATTCAGGATTGTGCGTTGGATCCATACCTTCGTTACGGAAAATACGACCAATTTCAAACACGCGCTCAAATCCGCCAACCAGCAAACGCTTAAGGTGAAGCTCAGTTGCAATACGTAAGTAGCATTCCTGATCCAGCACATTGAAATGGGTAATGAATGGCTTAGCTGTTGCACCACCTTGGATGGTTTGCAGGATAGGAGTTTCCACCTCGTAATAGCCATCGTTTTCCATGTAATGACGAAATGCAGAAATGATCTTCGAACGCTTAATGAAGGTGTCGCGCACATCATCGTTAACAATCAAGTCAACATAGCGCTGGCGATAGCGCAATTCTTTATCGGAAAGACCATGGAACTTTTCAGGCAACGGACGAAGTGCCTTGGAAAGAAGCTCGAACTTATCTACCGCTACCGAAAGCTGACCGCGACGTGTGCGCATTACTAGACCTTCTGCGCCAATCCAATCGCCTAAGTCAAGATCCTTCATTTCGGCGAATACTTCTTCACCCAATGCGTTAATTCGGCAGAACAGCTGAATCTTGCCTGTTGAATCAAGCAACTCGAAGAAGATGATCTTACCCTGAACGCGCTTAGCAACAATACGACCCGCAACCGCTACACGGTCTTCAGTGTTTTCGCCATCACCAAGGTCTTTATATTTTTCGTCCAAGTCAGCTACATGATGAGTGTATTCGTAGGCATGACCATAAGGATTCTTGCCTTCAGCAAGCATTGCCTCACGCTTAGCACGACGTACCTCGATAGGATCGTCTTCAATAATCTGTTCTGTTGAATCTTGTGCCATTGTCGTCCGTTTCTTTGTCGAAATTCCAAGTGCCTTTTATTGCAAGTACATTTAGTGTTCGATTTTCAGGATCTTCATCTTGATAACACGGCCAGTAGGACCAGTAGTTTCTATTTCGTCGTCCTTTTTATGACCAAGAAGAGCAGCTCCTACAGGAGACTCGTTGGAAATCTTACCTTCAGCAGAGTTGCTTTCTGCAGCGCCTACAATGCTGAATACACGCTCACGGCCACCCATTTCAACCGTTACACGGCTACCAATGTTTACCTTGCCAGAACGCTTGTTAGGAGCAGAAACAACGGTAGCTTCGCTAAGGATGCGCGTAATTTCAGCGATGCGAGCTTCCATCATGCCCTGTTCATTTTTAGCGTCGTCGTATTCAGAGTTCTCGGAAATATCACCGAACTCACGAGCAACGCGAATGCGCTCACCAATTTCAGCACGCTTTTCGGTCTCTAAATAATGCAGCTCCTCTTCGAGCTTTTCTTTGCCTTCTTCGGTCAGAATGTAATTATTGTCCATACGAGCTACCCCTCGACCAAGCGCAGTCTTGGTCTGTCATCCTTTCTCTTTACCTGCGAAAGGGGCGCGTCCCAGTAGAACGTGCCCCTTGCTTAACTTCTATACCTCTAAACTTTAGGCGTTTTCAGTTTCTTCTTTTCCCTTAGGCGCGGGCTTTGCCGAAGCTGTTGAGCCTGGTTCTGGCTTGTCAATCACCTCAACCTCAATTTCTTCAGGTGCTTCTTGACTTGCCTCTTTTACAGGAGTTTCTTCAGCTTCTTTTACTTTTTTATTTCCGCCCAAACCTTCGCGCAGGTTCTTTACTGCTTTACCAATGGCAGTGCCCAACTTTGGAAGATTCTTCGGACCAAAAATAATAAGAATGACAATAAGAATAATGGCAATTTCAAAAATGCCGAAAGGTCCTATTTTCATGTAAGTACCTCCACACCCTGAGCGTCACAATGACTTGCTAATTTCAGCTAGCTGATTGCCAACCGCCACAGCTTGCCAATGCCCCGTTCAGATTTATAGTAGCGAGTGAACGGCTCCACTCTAACAAAAAAGAGCGTCATCCCCTACGGGATACCCCTTTAGTGGTTGAAATGGTCGGGATGACAGGATTCGAACCTGCGACCTCTGCGTCCCGAACGCAGCGCTCTACCAAGCTGAGCCACATCCCGAAGTGCATTTTGCGGGTGCTATGTTAACACATCTTTGCAAAAAGAACAGGAACGCCCCAGCACCTTCACAAATGAACAACGTGCCAGCAGCAGCCGACACGTTGAAAGGCTATTTATTCCCAGAATCACGGGCGCCTGTTTCTCACAGACGCCTATTTCTCACGGGCGCCTATTCCGGCAGAAAGCGCCAACAACTGTTTAGTGGTACGCAACAAATATTCGCTTTAGTTACCACAAGCTGATACCTTGATAGCGCACAACAAGCGTGTGCTTTGACGGTTCCCAAGTGACGTACGACAAACTCTTGCTTTAGTAACGCACGTAATACATATCGGAATGAACCGCACTGATTTTAACAACATCACCTGTGCGTGGTGCATGAATCATCTGACCATTGCCAATATACACGCCCGTGTGATGGCTATTCAAACAGAAGTCACCTGGCTGCGGATTTGAAACAGGCGTCCAGCTTGCCATCGAATAGGTTGTGCACCAGTGATTGCCATAAGTACCGGTAATGCAGTAACCAACCAAACCAGAGCAGTCAAAAGAGTTAGGACCAGAAGCACCCCATACATAAGGCTTGCCCAGCTGTGCATAAGCACGGTCAACAATAACGTTTCCTGTCACGGTAGGAGTTTTGTTGTTGTTATAGTTGCCGCCACCAGATTGATTCTGCAATGCTGCCTGAGCTGCCGCTTGACGAGCACGTTCTGCAGCTTCTTCTTCCTGGCGAAGTAATTCTTCGGCTTCAGCAGAAAGCTGATCATAGGTTTCCTGCATTTCAGCAGTGGTTGCTTCTGCTTCTTCCTTTACCGCTTCAGCTTCTGCGGTTTTATCAGCAGCAATTTGGGCTTGCTCTTCTGCTTCGGTTTTAGCAGCTTCTAATTCCTCGCGCGCATCCTTGGTTTGCTGGACAAGCTCAGCATCGTCCTCGTTGAGCATTTCCAGCACATTCCATGTAGTTGCAAATTCCTCAAACGAAGAAGCACCCAAGATTACATCAACAAAGCTAATCGAGCCGGATCGATACATGTCACGGGCACGATCACCCAACTGCTCTTGATAGCCTTCGATTTCTTCAGTTTTCTGATCAACTTTTTCTTGAGCCTCTACAACTTTAGCTTCAGCTTCTTCCTGAGCCTCAAGAGCTGCATAGTAATTATTGGAAGCTTCATCAAGCTTCGTTTGCATTTCTTCAAGTTGTTCAAGAACTTGTTGAGCTTCAGCACGCTTTTCAGCGGAAGTAGGCTCTGCATAAGCGGAAACGGTAGGAACCATTAAACCCACCAAAAGGACAACGGCCATGATAGCCGCAATGATTGCCCGCTTTTGTTGTGCAATGTTTGTGCTCATCTGGGGATATCCTTCCTCTGATTCGAGCAAAGTAGTTCGTTTAAGCGATAGCGTGTAAATAGTAACAGACAAGTAACGACGATAGGCGAAATTCACACCTTGCCCACTTCTCAAACGGCGAATGGCTTAGCCAAAATACCTGGTCAGAGGTGTATCCATTTAAAAGCTTTGGAACGAAGATTCCACTATTACACATGGAATTGTGGCTTAAAAGTAGCGGTGACGCTATATTTTGCGGTTTTCACTGCCCTATTGATTTTTTGGTCAATAAGCCTGTTTTTTTTGGATTGTGAACGCAACAACTAAAAAGAGCTTACAACCCCACGTTTCGTAGTGGAAACAAAAAAAGAAGCTCGCCGAAGCGAGCTTCCTGTAAGTACATTTTGTAAGCTTTACTAATACTTAGTAGCGAACATAAATCATACCAGAATGAACGCTGCTGATCTTTACAACATCACCAGTCTGAGGTGCATGGATCATCTGACCGCCGCCAATGTAAATACCGCAGTGATGGCTGTTAACGCAAATGTCACCAGGCAGTGGATTGCCTACATGAGTCCAACCCATGAAAGTTCCGGTAGTTCCAAGACGTACACCATAAGAACCGCTTAAGCAGTAGCTTACTAAACCAGAGCAGTCAAAAGAGTTAGGACCAGTGCCACCCCAGCTGTATGGTTTACCAAGCTGGCTATAAGCGCGGTCGACAACTACATTGCCTGTAACAGTTTGAGGTTTGCTGCTGCCTGAGTTGGAGCTAGAGCTGCCACCAGAGCTGCCACCAGAGCTGCTACCAGAGCTGCTACCGCCAGTAGAGCCACTGTTGCTGCTTCCGCCACCTGCGTTGCCAGAAGCGATTGCTTCTTCAGCAGCGGTTGCCTGTGCAGCTTCTTCAGCAGCCTGTTCCTGCTGCACTAATTCAGCAGCCTCAGCAGAAAGACCATCATAAACAGCCTGCATCTCAGCAGCCTTTGCGTCAGCTGCGTCTGCTACCTGCTTAGCTTCTTCTGCTTTGTCAGATGCTACTTTAGCCTGCTCTTCTGCTTCAGTCTTAGCAGCTTCGAGTTCTTCACGAGCAGTCTTAGTTTGCTGTACTAACTCAGCATCATCCTGGTTTAAGTCCTCAAGGATATTCCAGGTAGTTGCAAAATCCTCAAATGAGGTTGCACCTAAAATAACATCTAGGAAAGTAGTAGAACCGGAACGATACATGTCACGAGCACGATCGCCAAGTTGTTCCTGATAACCCTGAATCTCAGTGGTTTTTTCTTCGATCTGCTTCTGAGCTTCATCTACCTTAGCTTCTGCATCTAATTGCTCCTGCAAAGCATTTTGGTAGTTGCCGCTTGCTTCATCAAGTTCAGCCTGATACGCATTAAGCTTCTCAAGTGCTGCATTTGCTTCTGCCTGCTTATCATCAGCTGGGCTAGCAAAAGCACTGGATGCCGGAATGGCTAAGCCGACTGCTAATACCACCGCAAAAAAGCCTGACAGAACAGCTTTCGCGTTGAGCTTACGTACTTGTTCAGCCATATAATTTAAGCCTCCTTAGGCTCTTCGTTTTGCACTTTCGAATAGGTTACTTTTGAGCTACGCAAAACGTGAGCTTTACCCATGGTAACAAAAGGGCAACGTCCAATGCAAAAGAATGTGAAGACAAACTTCATAACACCAGGTCAAGAGTTTTACCGCAAGATATGCCAACAACATTTTGAGGTAATTA
>USPD01000015.1 GCA_900556585.1 uncultured Eggerthella sp. | reverse complement strand
TCAAATTGAGGTCCATGGAAATGAGCTTGTCCTTCACTTCCTCAATGGACTTCGCGCCAAAGTTCCTAATGTTAAGCAAGTCATTCTCAGAGTATTCAACCAACTGGCGAACAGAATGAATGCCTGCACGCTTCAAGCAGTTGTAAGAACGAACGGAAAGATCCAAGTCCTCAATCTGCTTATCAAGTTCAGCGTTGGTTTCCTGATTTTCAGGAGCGAAGATAGAAACAACTTCTCCGTCTTCGTCTTCCTCAACTTCATCGAGCATTAAGAATGCGCCCATGTACTGGTTGATGATGTTTGCAGCACTGCAAACAGCTTCCGTTGGATTGATAGAACCATCGGTTTCAACTTCCAAGGTAAGTTCATCATAGTCAGTACGCTGTCCAACACGAGTGTCAGAAACGCTCATGGAGCAACGACGAACTGGCGAGAACAGTGAATCAACATGGATGATGCCGATAGGATCTTCAGTGCGCTTGTTGCGTTCTGCAGACACATAGCCACGACCAACACCGATGCGAATGGTCATATCAAGTGTGCCACCATCAGCAACCGTTGCAATTACGTGATCGGGGTTGATAAGAGTGAACTCAGTTGGAACCTCTAGATCAGCACCTGTCACGGTGCAAGGGCCTTCAGCATGCACATGAGCCGTAGCTTCGGTGATGTCGGAGTTAAGGGCACTGAATACCAGGCCCTTAACGTTTAAAACGATATCGGTAATGTCTTCAATTACACCTTCTGCAGTGGTGAACTCATGCTGAACGCCTTCGATCTGAATTGCGGTCGCTTTTGCACCGTCTAAAGACGAAAGCAAAACACGACGCATGCAGTTACCGAGGGTGTAACCGTAGCCACGCTCTAGCGGCTCCACGATGAATCGGGCAATTGTGTCATTGACCTCTTCGATCGTTACTGTCGGCCTCATGAACTCTGTCATATTGAATAAGCCTCCTTAATAAACCGCAGTGCGTTCATTACTTAGAATAGAGCTCGACGATAAGCTGTTCGTTGATGTCTAAATCAATCTGATCGCGCTCAGGGAGAGCCAATACGCTGCCCTGAAGCTTCTCGATGTCAACTTCGAGCCATGCTGGAACCTGTACGCCTTCGTTAGAAACAAGAGCGCTCTTGATAACAAGAAGTTCCTTAGCTTTAGGAGCAACAGAAACAAGGTCACCTGGACGTACGCGGAAAGATGGAATATCTACGCGACGGCCGTTTACATGAATGTGACCGTGAGTAACGATCTGGCGAGCCTCTTTACGAGTCTTAGCAAAGCCAAGACGGAAAACTACATTGTCGAGGCGAGATTCAAGGATTTGCATAAGGTTTGCACCAGTAACACCTGGCATAGCCTTAGCACGCTTGAAGTAGCCACGGAACTGCTTCTCGAGAACGCCATAGACAAACTTTGCCTTCTGCTTCTCGCGCAGCTGCATACCATATTCAGATTCCTTGCGACGACGCTTTGGCTGACGGTTGGATTCCTTCTTGCTGCTGTAACCAAGAACAGCAGGGTCCAGACCGAGCTGACGACAACGCTTGAGAACCGGAGTCCTGTTAATTGCCATAATGTATCGATCCTTTCAGTTAGACGCGACGACGCTTGCGCTGACGGCAACCGTTGTGCGGAATAGGGGTGCAATCCTGGATGCTAGCGACTTCGAGGCCTGCTGCCTGAAGGGAGCGGATAGCGGTCTCACGACCAGAACCTGGACCCTTCACGAATACAGAAACCTTCTTTAAGCCATGCTCCATAGCGGTCTTAGCTGCTGCTTCAGCTGCCATCTGAGCTGCAAATGGCGTGGACTTACGAGAGCCCTTGAAGCCTACCGTACCAGCAGACTGCCAGGAAATTACATTGCCCTGAGGATCCGTAATGGAAACGATCGTGTTATTGAAAGTGGATTTGATGTGCGCAGCGCCAACAGCAATGTTCTTACGTTCAGAACGCTTGATGCGGGTGCGGACGTTTTTCTTAGCTGCCACTAGTTACACCTCTACTTCTTCTTGCCGCCGATTTGCTTACGAGGACCCTTGCGGGTACGTGCGTTCGTGTGAGTGCGCTGACCGCGAACGGGCAGACCACGACGATGACGCAGACCACGGTAGCAACCGATCTCCATGAGGCGCTTAATATTCTGAGAAACTTCGCGATGGAGGTCGCCTTCAGTGGTGAGATGCTCCTGAATGTAGTCACGAAGCTTGGAAAGTTCATCTTCAGTAAGATCATTTACGCGTGTATCTGGGTTGATACCAGTTTCTGCGAGGATCTTCTTGGAGGTGGTTAGGCCAATGCCATAAATGTAGGTCAAGCCGACTTCAATGCGCTTGTCGCGAGGAAGGTCGACACCAACGAGACGTGCCATAAAGTAATTCCCTTTCTCTTTAACCCTGACGCTGCTTATGACGAGGATTCTCGCAAATTACAAGAACCTTGCCATGACGTCGGATAATCTTGCACTTGTCGCACATTTTCTTGACCGAAGGACGTACCTTCATAATTCAATTCCTTTCGGTAAATGCGTTTCTCTTTATCTACCACGCCCAGCCGCAGGCGATGATTTGTAAAGACTGACTAAAAGTTGTGTTTGCACACAAAATCACCACATTTCTAGACAAGAAATGCAGTGAAAAGTCGTTTACTTATAGCGATAGGTGATGCGACCACGATCCAAGTCATACACTGAAAGTTCAACTTGGACTTTATCTCCAGGCAAAATCTTAATGTAGTGCATACGCATCTTGCCAGAGATATGGGCCAATATCTTGTGTCCATTTTCGAGTTCTACCCTAAACATTGCGTTTGGGAGAGCTTCGAGTACGGTACCTTCTAATTCAATTGCATCTTCTTTTGCCACAATTGCTCCTTCAAGCAAATAAGTAGACGAGCGACAAATTGGTATGTTACCAAAAATTAACCCTGTTATGCAAGTCCAACACACTGGACACATAAAAGGCTTTTACCAACAAAAAACCATCAGGAAAGTTCTGATGGTTTAACTTTGTAAGGTTCAATTCCTCATAGAATCAAACCTCTTGACAGCAAAAACCGCCAAGGAACTTCTTAGCGGTTAAAACATTAGGTGGTGCGCCGTGAGGGAATCCCGCGTCCGCTTTGCGGACACTCATCCCCTTGGCGCAAGCGCCTGCGGGCGAATTCCTAAAAACAGCCCACTGGACTGTTTTCTTAACGGAATTCCACCTCAATAGGTTCGATCCCCTCACGGTCTCAATCCTATTGGCACTAAAAAGCCACTAAGAAACTTCTTAATGGCTAAAACATTAGGTGGTGCGCCGTGAGGGAATCGAACCCGCGACCTTGGGATTAAAAGTCCCCTGCTCTACCAACTGAGCTAACGGCGCATATGGATGCTTACTATTTAGTAGCGAGCAGCTTAGTATTCTAATACCCAAGCCCTTAAAGGTCAATCAAAAGATGACGTATACTTAAGAAAATTTTTATTTCACTACAAAATCCAATCTTTTACCTTCCAGAAAGGACTCGTAATGATAGTTGGCGTCATTTCCGATATTCATGGTCATTTAGCAGATAGTGCTATTAAAGAACTTGAATTATGCGACATCATTCTATGTGCTGGCGATGTAGAGTGCGAAAGCGTTTTAATGGAACTTGATGCCATTGCACCCACCATTACTGTTAAGGGCAACTGTGACTACTCTTCAATTTCTTCAAATGTTCCCTTTACGGCATCTCCCCGTATTGGTGGCGTCCGATTCTTTTTGGTACATCGTCCTGAAGATATTGGTATACCTGCCGTAGATGTCCAAGTAGTTATTCATGGGCATACGCACATCCCCCGCAACCAAGTAATCAACGGTGTACGCTACCTTAATCCAGGAAGCGCCACCCGACCCCGTGGTGGAAGCAAAAAGAGCATGGCTCGTTTGACCATCGAAGAAGGCAAAGTGGGGAACGTTGAATTCGTTACTCTTGATTAAAACTATCACTGACTAAGCAAAATTTCTCGTAGAGCAAGATGCTTCTGAGTGAACTCCGGATCCTTGTAGCGCAATCGCTTGCCCAAATGACGTGCTATCTGTTTCGCGACACGATTGAATACTCCAGAGTCCATAACTTGTCCCGCAGAAATAGTGAGCACCGAATATCCCAGCGTATCTAATGCGTTTCTTTTCTTCGCATCTAAGTCCTGCTGCTTGGGGTTCAAATGATATTGTGCACTGTCGTACTCAAGACAAAACCTTGCTTCGGGCCAGCACATATCAAGTATGTAAAATGATCGATCAACTCGAGACTTTGCTGTTTGCGAAATATCAACCTGATAATTAAGATGTGGCCTAGCAATCCCATACCCTCCCAGGGAATAAGGAAGCGTCAACAACATCGCGAGTACCGTCTCCATTGGAGAAGCAGAATTATCCTGTACATAACGCAAAGCCCGAAGTGCTTTTTTGCGCCCTTGCACATTTTCTGCCGCTTGGACAAATGCAGTTAATTTAGAAACCGACGTTAAGGGTTTTTCGCGAAAAATCGCATCAGCGTTTGTTTGAAGGGCATATGTTCCGCAGAGTTCGTAACCAACTTGGATGAGCTGCTCGAAAGACAGATTTGATGCCAATTGCAAATAGCAACATTCAGGTGATGCGACAACAAAGTCATTCCCTACGCTCACATATGAGGAATTCAGAACCTTTTGAGTGTATATATGAGAAACAATAGCTTTTGAGCGAACTCGCTGATCTGTCGACCCTACCACTACGTGAAGTGGAAGTTGACATCCGGCTGGACGAAAATTCCCCTCACCTAGGGAAGGAGACTTGCCAGAAGCTAATGCGCGTTTTGCTTTTTCGACAGCATTTCGCCGACGACGCATCGTTCCAAGGTATTTTGGACCTACGCATCGCCAATACTCAAGTGCACTTTTATAGCCCACAACAAGAATCATTTCGCGTCCATCGCTCGTATTGTTGCGTTACATTTTCTTCGCAGACTTCACAGACAGTTTACCCTGATGATGGTAAATAATAAAAGTTGCTTCCTAGATAAAAGCCGATTTCTGGACAAAAGCTAATTTCTGGACAAAAGCTGATTTTGATTTATTAGTAGGAAATGGCTGAATTTCAAGGCATTTCGGCACAAATTTACGGTTATGGCAAATTGGAGACTTGTTTATTGTAAGTTATACCACGTTTTAGCTTATTTCGTTGCGTAACTGAGCATAATCTTTTTTCGAAATTGACATAACCGTAAATCTCTGCCACTTTTTATGAATTTACTGCCATACCAACTGGTTATCTACTGGCTTATCTATCATGCCAATTATCCATCCGCCATACTAGCTGCTTATCTGCCAGCTAGTTTATTCGCTAGGCGCTTATCTGCCCGTTATACTTTTACCGAGCAAGCACTTCTGGATTTAAGCAATCTTTCGGCATACGCCCTAACACCACATCGATTGCTGCTTGCATGGAACGTCTATGGAGCTCTTCGCCTGACTCTTCTGAATAATAAGCAACGTGAGGGCTTAATACCGTATGAGGTGCTTTCATGATGGGATGACTCCAATCAAGCGGCTCTTCCTCAAACACATCAATACCCGCTCCCCAAAGCTTTCCTTCTTGCAAAGCCTTAGCAAGCGCCACAGTATCAACCACTGCTCCACGTGACGTATTCACCACAACGGCACCTGGCTTTAGGAGACCTATATTTTCAGCATTAAGCAAATGATGCGTTTCAGGAGTTAATGCCGTATGAAAGCTTATTACATCTGCACTGGACAGCACCTGTTCTAATGTTGCGATCGGATATCCTTCAGGTGTCCGACGCCCCGGAACTAAAGAACGCGAATAACACATCACCTTAAAGCCTAGCCCTGAAGCTTTTCTAGCTACGGCGCGTCCAATTTCACCCATGCCTATTACCCCAAAGGTGCGACCATACACTTGTCCATAAGGACCACGACGCGTGTAATCCCATACGCCTGCACGCATGTCAGCATCAGTTTCATTCAGCCGACGCAGGCTGCATAACGCAAGCGTAATAGCGTGGTCGGATACCACTTCAGTGCCATACCCAGGAACAATACATACCGCTGTTCCGTTTTCAGTAGCTGCTTTAGCATCAATGTTGTCATACCCAATACCTGTACGGCTTACTACCTTTAAGTTGGGAAGCGCCTCAAAAACCGCTGCAGTATAGTGGCCGTATGAAGTCACTACCCCATCAGCATCGTGAGCATTGCAAATAATTGCTTCTTCACTGCGATCATTGAACAGAGCAATTTCTACCCCTGCTTCTTTGGCCATAGCAAGTTCGATTTCGTTATTTTCAAAGTCGGTGTCCGTAACAACAATCTTAGGCATAGGTACTCCTTAATAATGAGGGGTAAATAAAAGGCAACTTCTTGGCTCAACGATCGATTTAGCTCAGCTTGGCTCAGCCATGCTCGGCTTAGTTTAGCTCAGCTTGACTCAACCATGCTCGGCTTAGCTTGACTCAGCAGGCTTGCTCAACCATGCTCGGCTTAGCTTGACTCAGCAGGCTTACTTAAACATACATGGCTTAAGCTTGCTTAACTAAACCTTATTTGGTTAGCTGAATTTCGCTTTGCTTAGTCGAACTTTACTTAACCGACTGGATTTCGCTTTTCTTGCTCAGCTTTGTATTACCTAGTTTTGTCCTACCTTACCACCACTGCGTTACGGTTCCGGACTGATCAAGGCTAACGGGCTCGCTTTTGGTTTCAGCCTCATAGTTTAGAAGCGCTGCAAAGAAATCTTTAACGCGTGCAAGCACTTCGCGCTTTTCATAATCATCCATATTTGCATACGTTACCCTGTCGCTAGGAACCCCATACGCCTCAATACCAAACGAACGCACGTCATACAAAGCACGGTACAAGTGATACTCCTGCGTCACAATTACACAGCGATCAACCATGAATACATAACGAAGCCTATACATACTGTCATAGGTAGAAACACCTGCATGATCACAGAACACATCATCCTCAGGAATTCCCTGTTCTTCCGCATATAGCGCCATAGCCATAACTTCGTTATACGATGACTGACTATTATCACCACTCATGATTATTTTGGGAGCCACCCCTTCGTTGTAAAGTTCAATTGCAGTATCAAGCCTATCTTTAAGAACCGCAGAAGGACTTCCATCCCAATTAATTCCTGCACCCAACACCACAATGGCATCCGCACCAAAACTAGACGCCTGAGAAGAAAGGCTATCAACTGTAGAAAACGATGGACGGGTTGAAGCGCACACATAACCATTAATGCCTAAAGGAACGCCTACCACAACAATTACAACCGCAAGTACAAGCCCAATGAATGCTCGTACTAAACGTCCTAAACGTCCTCTGTTTTTACGTGCGATCATAATTAAAGGCATATCCTTAGTACTTTTGATTTTGTATAGTTCTCACTCATTGCTTCTAAACAGATACGCCCCATAACATATGGGGCGTATACAAATATTCTTATGAGACGTTCCGTTTTTCAATTAAGAAAACGCCTGCACTAAATTTAAACAATTCTACTTAGCAACAATATTTACTAAGCGGCCAGGAATAACAATGACCTTCTTGATGTCTTTTCCGTCTACGGCAGATGCAACAGCAGCAAGCGCTTCTTCGCGAATAGCATCTTCTTGCGCATCAGTTGCAACCATGATCTTAGCCTTCACCTTGCCGTTAACCTGTACAGCTAATTCAACTTCAGAAGCCTTAGCTGCTTCAGGATCAAAATCTGGCCAAGCCTGATGATGAACTGAATCAGTGTGGCCAAGTTCGGTCTGCCATAACTCTTCTGCCCAATGAGGCGTAATAGGTGCAAGAAGCTTTACGATTACTTCAGCAACTTCAATATCAAAAGCATACAAATCTGCATCTTGTAAGCGAACCTCTGGCGAAATCATGCGCAAATAATCACTTGTTGCATTTGCGAGCTCCATAATAGCTGCAATTGCCGTATTGAAGTTATTGCGGCCAAAGTCCTCAATGACCTTACCCACCACACGATGACGCTCGCGCAAAAGCGTATCTTTTGCTTCCTCTGCCGCATCAGGAGTTGCGCCTTCCTGGAATAGCGTTTTTTCGCCAGCATCGCATGCTAAATCAGCAACCATACGCCATGCACGATTTAAGAACTTGTACATGCCAGCAAGGCCATCTTCATTCCACTGGAGCTCTTTGTCAGGTGGTGCCATAAACAGAATGTACGCACGAACCGCATCGGCACCGTAGCCATCAATCATTTCTTCAGGAGAAATAACATTGCCCTTAGACTTGGACATTACTTCGCCGTTTTCATCCAAAACCATACCCTGACACAACAAGTTTGAGAATGGCTCATCAAAATCAAGCATGCCCATATCGCGCAAAACCTTTGTAAAGAAACGCGAATACAGCAAGTGAAGAATGGCGTGTTCAATACCGCCAATGTACTGATCAACCGGCATCCAACGATTAGCACGTGCTGGATCGAACGGTTGCTTGTCGTTATGTGGATCGGTATAGCGCAAATAGTACCAGCTAGAACACGTAAAGGTATCCATAGTATCCGTCTCGCGACGAGCAGGACCACCACACTTAGGGCAAGTGCACTTAGAAAATTCTTCATGCGTTGCCAAGGTTTCGCCCGCTGCAAGGTCAATATCCTTTGGCAGCATAACGGGTAAATCTTCCTCAGGTACAGGAACTAAACCACACTTGTCGCAATAAATTGCAGGAATTGGATTACCCCAGTAACGCTGACGAGAAATCAACCAGTCACGCAGGCGGAATTGAACCGACTTCTTACCTTTACCCTGCGCTTCCAAGTCACCAATGATGGCATCTACTGCAGGAGAATGCTTACCGCCTACCATGCCAGTATATTTGCCCGACTGAACCAAAATACCTTCAGCTTCGTAGGACTTCTCCCAATCAACGGTCGTCACTTTTCGTTCCTGAACGCCATTGAGCTCTGCAAACAGAGGATCATCTTCATTCAAAATAATAGGAATGATAGGCAGATCATATTTACGAGCAAATTCGAAGTCGCGCTGGTCACCACAAGGCACAGCCATGACAGCACCCGTGCCGTAATCAGCAACAATATAGTCAGCAACCCATACAGGAACTTTTTCGCCATTTACGGGGTTGATTACATACCTACCAGTAAATGCACCATGCTTTTCGCGATCACCCTGAGCACGCTCTACTGCACTTACCTTAGAAGCTGCCTCAACAAGCGCTTTTACGTCAGCCTCATATCCACTGCCCTCTACAAGCTCCATCAATTTTGGAGATTCAGGAGCAAGCAAGAAGAAGCTGCAGCCAAACAAAGTATCAGGGCGCGTAGTAAATACCGTAATAATGTCATCTTCCGTTGGATTTTCAGGCGCATTGCCATCTTTATCACACAACAAGAAATCAACTTCAGCACCTTCGGAGCGACCAATCCAGTTAGCTTGCATTTGCTTTACTGGCTCTGGCCAGCCCTCAAGCTGATCCAAGTCGTCCAAAAGCTCCTGAGCATAATCAGTAATCTTGAAATACCACTGAGTAAGGTCGCGCTTTTCAACAGCACCATGGCAACGCCAGCATTCACCTTCAGTCACCTGTTCGTTTGCCAAAACCGTTTTGCAGTTAGGGCACCAATTAACAGGAGAATTACGGCGTTCTACCAAACCGCGTTTCCAGAACTGCAAGAAAATCCACTGACCCCAGCGATAATATTCAGGATCGCAAGCAACAACAGTCCTATCCCAGTCATAGGAAAAGCCCATGCGCTTAAAGCTTGCTTTTTGGGTTTCAATATTCGCATAAGTCCAAGTAGCAGGATGGCTATTGTGCTTAATTGCAGCATTTTCCGCTGGAAGGCCGAAGGCATCCCATCCCATGGGGTGCAGCACATCATAACCACGCATGGTGTAATAACGTGCTGTCACATCGCCCAACGTATAGTTACGAACATGACCCATATGAATGTCACCCGATGGATAGGGAAACATTTCAAGCACATAACGCTTTGGCTTCGATTCGTCTTCACGAGCGATATAGGCACCCGTATCCGCCCAAACCTTTTGCCAACGCGGCTCTATTTCATGTGGGTTGTATTCTTTCATAGGTCAATCCTTTTTTCTTTAGAGTAAGACTGCCAAATTATAAATGATAAGGACGCTTCATTCGCAAAAACGAAATAAAGCGCCCTTCATTATAAAACCGAATTATTACAAGCGGGGAAATAGTCCAGAAAAACACTTACAGACGGCCAAATTCTTTACGGTAGGCAAATTGTTGCAACCACTTTGCAGGAAAGCCGCCCTGTAAAAGCGTCTAGCATTTACAAGATACGATAAGAAACCGTTCGAACACCCCAAGCCTGGCAGGTGCTAAAACCAAACGCTTTGAAAACACCTGGCTGTAGATCAAGCGAGCGAGCGCCCCCACTCAAACCACCACAGTCATTAATGGTTGCTACTACCGTCTTTCCTCCATACTTAATTTCAACAGCACGGCCAAAATAGGAACGATAGTTAGACCAGCTCATAGGAATGGCTACGCCCATAGAAGAATCGTTACAAACAGCACCAGTAGCAGTAGTTCCAGGGTTTGGAGTATTAGGATCCGACGATCCACCATAAGCAGAGGCTAAGCCAGATTTCCATCCCTTAGAAGAGTCGGATGAATTGCCGGCCCCACCAGTATTATTATTACTGTTTCCAGAATCAGTAACACCACCACTCGTTGCAGGACGATCAGTGTCGGTATTCCAATCAGGACTTACTGCCTGCTGCTGATCTGAACTCTGCTGAGTTTGACCTACTTGGTTTGCCTTAGCTTGAAGAGCAGCAAGCGCTGCTTGAGATTCCTTAATAGAAGAAACTTTAGCAGAAGCATCCGATACCACTTTTTCTGCCTCAGACTTCTTGGCTTCGGCCTGATCGAGAACTGCTTGCTGGCTGTCACGCTGAGCATTCAAGTCATCCAACGCTGCATTAAACGTTTCGTTGAGCTGGCGTTGTTCTTCAATTATTTCAGCCTGGTCTTCCTGAATAGCAGTGTAGTAGGTCATATTGGTGACAAAATCTGAAATACTTTCAGATGTTAATACAATATTGACCAAGGAAAGACCACCATCGCTTTTATATTCAGCAAGAACAGCATCTCCCAAAACTTTCTGACCATCAAGCATAGCCTGCTGTGCTTCTTGAACCTTTTGCGTAGTTGTTGCTATTTCTGCGTCTAAGTTGTTTATTTCCGTTTGTAAGTCGTTGTATTCTGCAGAAATTGCGTCTAACTGAGCAGAAGCATCATCAAGCGTTGCTTGAGCATCGGAAAGCTCATCAGCATAAGCAGCTTGCGCTCCCAAACAAGGAAGCAGCGATAAAGCTAGCAAAATGCTCATTACCGTAGCGCCAAACGCTTTTTTTATTCGAGTACACATGTTTAAAAGTTTAACCTAGAAAGCCTTTTCTTCATAATTCACTAACTCATGCTCTTCCTCTTTAGTTTACTACAAAACATATAACACCAGGTCATATCAGATTTTTACCGTAAATAAGTCTTCGTATTTTCTAGGAGATTTTGTGAAGACGCCTAAGAGGTGAATCTTCCAAGCAGTAAAACTCCAGCCCAAGACAGGCCGAAGCCTAAGGCATTTATCCAGCAAGCTAAGTTGCCCGATAAAACTACTCAATTAAAAAAGCAGTCATTGATTTCTTGCAAACCAATGACTGCCACTAAAAACTATTACAATCGTATTACTGTGGTTGCCGTTTAGCCTGAAATGGTGTTGCCTACATAAGGGGTCTTATCTTTCAGCAAAACGTCATGCGCGCCGCCCTCAACAATTGAAGTTGAGCTTACAACCGTAAGCTTTGCCTTCTCCTGCAATTCAGGAATAGTCAAAGCACCGCAGTTGCACATAGTGGATTTAATCTTAGACAAGGTCATGTCCACGTTATCCTTCAAGGCACCTGCATAAGGAACATAGGAATCAACGCCTTCTTCAAACGTCAAGCCCTTCTTAGCGCCACCCAAGTCATAGCGCTGCCAGTTACGAGCACGAGCTGAACCTTCGCCCCAGTACTCTTTCATATAGCTGCCATTAACCGTTACGCGGTTGGTAGGGCTTTCGTCGAAGCGAGCAAAGTAACGGCCCAGCATCAAGAAGTCAGCGCCCATGGCAAGAGCCAAGGTCATATGATGGTCATATACAATGCCACCGTCAGAGCAAACAGGTACATACACACCTGTTTCCTTAAAGTACTCATCACGAGCTTTAGCAACCTCGATCAATGCGGTTGCCTGACCACGACCAATACCCTTCTGCTCGCGGGTAATACAAATTGAACCGCCGCCAATACCAACTTTAATAAAGTCAGCACCAGCATCTGCCAAGAAGCGGAAGCCTTCAGTGTCAACTACGTTACCAGCGCCAACCTTTACTGAATTACCGTAATGATCGCGAATCCACTTGATGGTGCGCAGTTGCCATTCGGAATAGCCTTCTGAAGAGTCAATACACAGCACGTCAGCGCCCGCCTTAATAAGTGCAGGAACGCGCTCTTCATAGTCGCGCGTATTGATACCAGCGCCAACCAGATAACGCTTATGAGAGTCAAGCAACTCATGAGGGTTGGACTTGTGCTGTTCGTAGTCCTTACGAAATACCATATACATAAGGTTGTCTTCGTCGTCCACGATAGGCAAAGAGTTAAGTTTGTTATCCCAAATGATGTCGTTAGCTTCTTTGAGCGTGGTATTTGCATTGCCACAAATAAGTTTTTCACGAGGAGTCATGAACTCAAATACAGGCGTATCAAGATCCATACGAGAAAGACGATAGTCACGACCCGTAACAATACCAAGCAGTTTTCCTTGAGGATGACCGCCTTCGGTAACTGGCATAGTGGTGTGACCGTTCTTTTCCTTAAGCTCTACCACGTCACGCAACGTTGCGGTAGGCGTAAGGTTGGAATCGCTACGAACAAAGCCCGCCTTGTGATCCTTTACGCGACCAACCATTGCAGCCTGCTGCTCAATGGTCTGGGAACCATAAATAAATGAAATGCCGCCCTGCTGTGCTAAAGCTACTGCCATGCCGTCATCAGAAACCGCCTGCATAATAGCGGAAACCATTGGAATAGAAAGCTTCAAAGGGCATTCCTCTTCACCCTTGCGAAAACGCACAAGAGGAGTACTCAAATCTACTGCTTCAGGGATACATTGAGAAGAGGAATAACCTGGAACGAGTAGATACTCATTAAATGTACGAGAAGGTTCTTCGAAGTAATAAGCCATACAGCACTCCTTGCCTGAGTTCTTCTATAGTTTCGCTGATTTCTACCGATGCACTAATCTTACCCCTATTTCAAGATAAGTTTTCATCATTATAGTCACCCATGTTGCCATTGCCATATCTTTATTTAATTTTTTTTCGGCATGCACGCTTGTATGAATGGCGCTTTCTGGCACTTTAGAACTTATTCACCAAAAAACCGCCAAATACTAAAGGGCTCCCAAGGAGCCCCATTGCTTAATAATTATGCCTCCAAAAAAGCACGGTAAGCACGATAGGCCTCATAAATGTCCGCCTTAGAGGTTACTTCCCAAGGCGCATGCATAGACAAAACAGCGACACCCGAATCAATTACATCCATGCCATACTTTGCAGGAATATAGGCGATAGTTCCGCCGCCGCCTGCATCGACCTTACCCAATTCAGCAGTTTGGTATGTTACGTTTGCGTCGTCCATTACGCGGCGAACATAGGCAACATATTCTGCACGAGCATCATTAGAACCGCTCTTACCACGAGCGCCCGTGTACTTATTGAACACTATACCCTTGCCCGCAAAAGCGGAATTCTTCGTTTCATACACGCTTGCATACGCAGGATCATACGCAGCTGAAACATCGGAAGAAAGCATACGCGATGCCGCCAAACAACGACGAAGAGGAAGCTCTCCTGTGTATCCCGCAAGAGATAAAACCTCAGCAATAGTGTTTTCAAAGAACAGTGATCCCATACCTGTTGCACCAACGCTACCAATTTCTTCTTTATCTACCAACACGGTAACTGCGGTGGTTTTGGGGGTTTCCTGCAAAGCAAGTTGAGCTTCAAGCGATGTATAGGCGCAAACACGATCATCCTGACCATAACCAAGTACCATACTTCTATCGAAGCCTAATTCACGTGCGCGACCCGCAGGCACTACTTCAATTTCAGCAGAAACGAAATCTTCTTCGGTGATGCCATACTTTTCCTGAAGAAGCTGCAGTGCGAATGCCTTTACTTTTTCCTTGGCATTTTCTTTAGTTTCGTCCGCCGTGTTTTCCTTGTCTTCAGCTTCGCCCTTTTCTTTGGACACCACCAAAGGACGATTACCCATCAAAATATCAAGGCTTTCGCCTTCAACTACTTCGCTGCCCTTTTTGGCCATTTGTTGATTACCTAAATGAGGCAGCAAGTCGGTTACGCAAAATACAGGATCAGCAGGGTCATCGCCAACATTAATATCTACAACGGTACCGTCAGTTTTTACCACAACACCATGCAACGCTAAGGGCAAGGTCACCCACTGATAATGTTTAATTCCGCCATAATAATGGGTATCCAAATAAGCGAATCCATCGCTTTCATACAACGGATTTTGTTTTAAGTCTAAGCGAGGGCTGTCAATGTGAGCGCCTAAAATATTAAGACCCTCCACCATTGAAGCGCTACCAACATGAACAAGCACTAACGTTTTACCATGAATACCAGCCCAAACCTTATCACCTGGTTTCAGACTGCGTCCTTCTTTCACCGCTTCATCAAGACTAATGTATCCTGCTGCTTGCGCCTGAGCAACTGAAGCTGCAAAACAGCGACGTTCAGTTTTGTTATCGGAAATAAAGTCAATATAGCGTTTGTTCAAAGCCTCTAATTCTTCAAGCTGGTCTGCCGAATACGATTCCCACGCAACTTTACGTTCCATATGCTTCCTTCCCTTTTCGCGCGCAATACTGCCTAAGAGCTACTTACAAAGCAAGATATTGCGCTCGGAGAGCTTCTAACGTGCCATCATCTTCCATGGAAGCAAGCGCTTCATTGATAGCATCGGTAAGAGCATGATTGTCTTTGTTTACTGCAATACCATATTCTTCACTGGTAGCTACTTTTTCTAGAATTTCACAATTAGTATAGCCATTTGCAAGTAAAGATTTTGCAACTTGATATTCAGTCACTACTGCTTTCACTGTTCCTGCTTGCAATTCGGCAAAGCAATCTTGCAAATTGCTGTGAGGAACCACCTTGTTTGAAACTGAATCTCTTGCATAAAAATAACTTGTTGTTCCTGGTTGAGCAGCAACAGGCAAATCTTGTAGATCTTCAGCGTTGTTGTACGATCCATCCAAAACAACAATTGCCTGTTCAGCAATGTAATACGACGAAGTAAAGTCCACCTTGGCTTCATCATCAGAGTTAATGGACAGGGCAGAAATTCCTACATCGTATTTTTCTCCCTTTTGCACAGCAGGAACAATTCCTTGAAGCCCCACATTGGCAATTTCACAGCTAAGGCCCAATCGATTTGCTACCTCCTGGATTACCGCAACATCAAATCCAACAGGAGTTTCTCCGTCCATAGACTCAAAGGGAGGATAATCAAGTGACATGGCAACCTTTAATTTGCCGTCTTCTACAAGCTTATATTCATCAGTATCAGAAGCAGAAGAGCAGCTTGACATCGCGCTTAAAGAGAACGTTAATGCAAACGCTATGACAAACAGAACACCTATTATCTTAAAGCTTTTAAATTTCATGCTGTTTTCATATTGCACGTTTATGCCTTTGATTCAACTGAAGAAGATGCGGTGACAGCAGCTTTTACTTTATTATTTTCAATTTCAGCTGCATTAGCCTTTACAATATCGTCGGCTGATTCAAGTTTAAGATCACCTTCTTTAATCCAGCCAATCTTGCGCAAAATTTGACAAAATACCCAAGACAAAAGAGCTGGAAGAATAAAACAGATAAGAATAAGACCAATCCAGTCAAAGGCGGTAACCGCCGCCATTGCACCAGATGAAACATCACTTACCCAACCAGTATAAACACCAATAGGACCTACAAGACCACAGGTGCCCATACCCGAAGAAATAGCTGGACCATTCATCTTTAATTGGAAAAGACATGTTGCAATAGGACCAGTAATCATAGAAGCAAGCGTGGGCGGAATCCAGATACGGGGATTGCGCACAATGTTACCCATCTGAAGCATTGAGGTTCCCAAACCCTGAGAAACCAAACCGCCCCAACGATTTTCTTTAAAACTCATAACCGCAAAACCAACCATCTGCGCGCAGCAACCAGCCACCGCAGCGCCACCCGCAAGACCCGTCAGTGAGAGTGCTGCGCAAATTGCCGCAGAAGAGATAGGCAACGTTAGCGCAAGACCTACTAAGGCAGATACTAGAATACCCATAAAGAAGGGCTGAAGTTCCGTTGCCCACATAATAAGAGAGCCAACCGCTGTAGCGGTAGCGCCAATAGCTGGAGCGCATGCCATAGACAACAAACAGCCCGACAATATTGTTACTGAAGGGGTGATTAAAATATCAATTTTGGTTTCATTGGCAACCACTTTGCCGCATTCAGCCGCCACAATAGCAACCACTAATACAGCCAAAGGACCACCTGCACCACCAAGAGAATTCGCAGCATATCCTACCGCAACCAAAGAAAACAAGACCAATGAAGGAGCCTTCAAAGCAAATCCAATTGCAACAGCCATTGCAGGACCCGATGCGCTTTTAGCAAAATCTCCAACTTGAACAAGAATAGAAATTCCACTTTGCTCACCAATTGTAGAAAGAATGGTTCCCATTAATAAGGATGCAAACAAACCTTGTGCCATAGCACCTAACGCATCAATCAAATATCGTTGTACTGATATCTCGATGTTCTTTCGCTTACAAAAATCAGATACTTTGCCCATGATTGCCTTTCTGCGATTGCCTGGGTTGCAAGAAGACGATTTTGAAAGATTTATATCAATAATACTTATACGTAAGCAGGTTTGGTGTTAGATACTCTTTTGCCGTACCGCTATTCTTCTACAGCGGCACTATTCATCCGCCGCATTATTATTCTTCTGTTTTTCCAAAGCACTGAACGCGCGTTCATAACCTCCAGCCCCATAATTTAAAGCCTTAGAAACGCGAGCGATAGTGGTTGCCGAAGCTCCTGTAGTTTGTTCGATAACCGCGTATGAGCTTCCTTCTTTTAGCATACGCGCTACATCTAAGCGCTGAGAGGTGTCCTTAATTTCGCGTACCGTAAACAGATCTTCTAACAAGGCAAAAATATCGTTTGGATCAGTAAGGCCTGCAAATACTGTTAGTAGGTCTTCAACTTCGCGCGTGCGCAATTCAGCCATAATTTCCTCCACGCTACCTATCTAAACCATATTCGAACGAATCAACTAATGCATTCCAAGACGCTTCAATAATATTTTCAGAAACACCAATAGTGCCCCACGATTCTTTTCCATTAGAAGTGGTAATCATAACGCGTGTAATTGCACCTGTACCCACGTTTTCATCCAAGATACGAACCTTGAAGTCTACCAATTCAATATTGTTAACTTCCGGGTACACCCCAGAAAGTGCCAGGCGAAGAGCATTGTCCAAAGCTCCAACAGGGCCTACTCCTTCACCTGTTGCAACAAAACGTTGATCGCCAACATGGACCTTAATAGTTGCTTCACTAGTAGCATCTTTAGCCCACGCATTGGTATCTTCCTTGTCATCCACAATGACACGGAAGCTCTCTAATGTGAAATGAGGTTTGAAGGTACCCATATGCATACGCAGCAGAACAGCCAAAGAGCCGTCGGCAATTTCGTATGAAAAACCTTGGTTTTCGCGTTCTTTAATATCATCAAGAATCTGTTGCGTTAAAGCGCCATTACCGCTTAAGTCAAACCCAAGCGACTTTGCTTTTGCAACCAAAGAAGCCTTGCCTGCCAATTCGCTGACCAGTACACGCGTAGTGTTGCCAACATTTTCAGGCTTGGTGTGCTCGTAGGCTTCGGGAAAACGCGCAATAGCGCTTGCATGCAAACCGCCCTTGTGGGCAAATGCGGAAGATCCCGTATAAGGATGATGCATTGAATGAACCATGTTGCACATTTCTGCAACAGAACGCGCAACGCTTGTAAGCTGTTTCAAGTTATCGCGTCCTACAATGGTGTAGCCCATCTTCAACTCAAGATCAGCAATTGCGCACAATAAATCACAGTTGCCTACACGTTCACCATATCCGTTAACCGTACCTTGAATTTGCGTGCAACCAGCACGAACAGCTGCAAGTGTATTTGCCACAGCGCAACCGGAATCATTATGACAATGCACGCCAAAACGCTGACCAGGAAAGCGGCTTGTTACCACACGCGTTATTTCTTCGACCTCGAAAGGAAGTGCGCCGCCATTCGTTTCGCACAGATCAATAGAATCAGCGCCGGCATTTACTGCTGCTTCAATTACTTCAAGGGAATAAGCAGGATTTGCTTTATATCCATCATAGAAATGCTCGGCATCGAACACTACTTCTACCTCATGCGCCTTTAAGTAAGCAATGGATTCAGAAACCATGCGAATATTTTCTTCAAGAGTAGTCATAAGCGCTCGTTCTACCTGAGCGTCCCAACTCTTACCCACGATAGTAACTACCGTAGCACCTGATTCCAACAAATCTTTCAAACCGGAATCATCTTCTGCGGCAACACCTTTTTTGCAAGTGGAACCAAAAGCAGCAATACGTGCATGCTTTAAATCCATCTTTGCTACCTCTTTAAAGAAGGCTATATCCTTTGGGTTTGAAGCAGGATAGCCGCCTTCAATATAGTCCACACCAAATTCATCGAGACAAGCAACAATGCGAAGCTTGTCTTCCAAAGAGAGAGTGATTCCTTCACTCTGCTCCCCATCGCGTAAAGTGGTGTCATATGCAAAAACTTTCGTTGCCATGATTTCTCTTTTCAACGAGATACAAAAAGAGCCTCGATACTATCGAGGCTCTTGCATTAACTGCCTCTGCCCTAATCAAACAGACAGGGATTCGTTTCTTAGAAGCGGGTAATCCAATCTTCGTACTCAGGCACCTTGCCGTATGCAACGTCGAAGTAGCGCTTCTGAAGCTGTTCGGTGATAGGACCGCGCTTGCCAATTACTCGGTCATCAATGCTATTGATAGGAGTAAGTTCCGCTGCAGAACCAGTCATGAAAGCTTCGTCTGCAATGTACAAATCGGCGCGGGTAAGGGATTCCTCAATTGCGGGAATGTCCATATCGGTTGCAATAGTAAGAATAGTGTCGCGCGTGATGCCTTCCAACAAACCATCAGACAGTGGGGGCGTAGATAGAATGCCATTGCGAACTACAAAGATATTTTCGCCCGTACCTTCACAAACACGACCCTCTTCATTGAGCATAATTGCTTCACTGTAGCCATGCGCAGTTGCTTCGCGCTTTGCGAGAATTGAATTCATATACGAAGCCGAAGACTTAACTGCAGGAGGAATAGCGTTAAAGGAGCGCTGACGCCAAGAAGAAATACCTACCTTGATGCCGTTTTGTAGAGCTTCTTCACCAAGATAAGCATCCCAAGGCCATACAGCAATGATTACGTCAACTGGAGCACCCGTAGGATCTACACCCATTTGACCATAACCATAGTAGGCTAAAGGACGAATGTAGCAGGACTTAATGTTGTTCTTCTTAATGATGTCAACGGTTGCCTGACAGAGTTCATCTACAGAATAAGGAAGATCCATCATGGCAATCTTTGCGCTGCGATGCAAGCGCTCCATATGGTCGCGCAAACGGAAAATAACTGCTTCATCAGTGTCAGTATTGTGATAGCAACGAATACCCTCAAATACCGCAGAACCATAGTGCAAAGCATGAGTTAATACATGCGTTGTAGCCTGTTCCCAAGGAATAGCTTCGCCATTCTTCCAGATGTAATCCACAGCTTCCACATCCGCCATGATATGTCCTTTCGCTCTTATTGCTTTTCAAGAATCGTATTCTACTCCAACTAAATGGAGTGGAAAATAATGAAACAAATTTGCAATGTTTACGGATCTCTGTACTCCGTAAATGGTTACAGCTACAAATAATACGTCCCAGATGGCCTAAAGAAAAATACCGCATAAACAAAAATGCCAGGCGAATGCCTGGCATGAAAACGAACTTACATAAAATCGGAA
Organism: uncultured Eggerthella sp.; assembly: GCA_900556585.1. Classification (GTDB taxonomy): domain Bacteria; phylum Actinomycetota; class Coriobacteriia; order Coriobacteriales; family Eggerthellaceae; genus Anaerotardibacter. The sequence continues at coordinate 6,496 of USPD01000015.1, read as the reverse complement.
ACGAAGCCGCCTACTTACTTGCTTCTACAACACGAAATGCTGGCTTTTTTTCAACTGACGAATCAGCCTGCTGTGATTGCTGAGATTGCTGTGCCTGAGCAACACGAGCTTCTTGTTCTTCAAGCTGCGCCCTGCGTTTTCGAGCAGCCTCTTCAACATCGGTTGTTTGCACCGCATGCATAAGAATTTGCATGCGTCGTTCCACATCCTGAATAATGTCAGAACAGTCTTTCAATTCATCAAACATATCAATGCCTTCAAGCTGAACATCCTGCTTGTACTTCAAAGTATGTTCAAGCGATGCCCAAAAATCCATGGCAATAGTACGGAACTGAATTTCTACAGGAACGTACTGTTTGCGATCAAGGAAATACACTGGCACCTTTACGATAACGTGCAAACTGCGATATCCATTAGGTTTTGGTTTAGCAATATAGTCTTTCACCTTAACAATTTTTAGGTCGTCCTGCATAGAAAGCACTTTGACCATGGCATACACATCATCAATATAAGACACAATAACACGCATGCCCGCCACGTCTAAAATACGTTCCTCAACAGACTGCAACGTAATGGGTACATCGTAGCGTTGCAACTTTTCATAGACGCTTTTGGGCGTTTTCAGACGCGATTCCATATGATGAATTGGATTGCGATTAAAGCGATACTCAAGGTCAGCATCAAGAATTTCAAAACGCGTTTTCATTTCGCGAATAGCGGCTTCGTATTTCTTAAATAATGACTTACTGGCTTTTTCAAAAAGCTGAAAATGATCAGCTAACTGTTGTTTCTGTTCAGCGGTTAACTCTTCCCGCTTCATTATAATATCCCTCCTGAGGCCTTTAAAACACGATGCACTAGTAATAAAGGCACATTTTAATTACTCATAGCAAATAAAGCAGACACTACAATAGTGCATCTTCTTCTATGCGACTACTTAGCTATTGTAATAGTTCAATTAAATCAAATTGCTAACACGTTAGTTAGTATCCCCAAGAAAGCATTACCTGTCCGTTACGAAACATTCGCATAATTTAAACGATCAGGATAGCTTAGAAGCATTCTTTGATTTACGCCCATAAACATCCCTACTTATTGAAACAATCACTGCCAAAAAGTAAGAATTCTCGCTATCGTTGAGATGCCGTCACAAATACCCTCTCAATTAAAATTATTTGCCATGATATGAAAGCCCTTCAAAAACAAGTTTTTTCGGGCAAAACAGCAATAAGGCGCCCTAAAAGGACGCCTTAAACTTTATTAGTTGAACCAAAAAGTATTTATCTTATGCGTAGAACAAAATGTCATTGTAAGTAGGAACCGGCCAGTAGCCACGCTCTACAACGCATTCAAGATCATCAATTTCCTTACGAAGTGCTTCCATAGCAGGAATAACCTTGCATGCATAAGCATTTGCCTGCTCTTGCGGATCCTCAATTGCCTCTGTTGCATCATGAAGCTTTACCAATTCACGAACGCATTCTGCCGCACGATTAAATCCATTGAGAATAATGTTAAGCAGCTTTTCATGCTCAGTCATATCCGCACCAGATAAAGCAGACTTAACCGTAGTAATGTTGCTTGCCAAATCAGCCATGTAATCACTAATTGCTGGCAAGTAAGTACGGCGAGCCATACGAATCATTACGCGAGCTTCTATGTTAAGCAGCTTGTTATACTTTTCAAGTTTTACTTCATAACGGCTACGAACCTCAGCTTCGTTAAGAACACCAAACTCTTCAAACAGATCAATAGACTTCTGAGAGATTAAGCAAGGAAGTGCGTCGGCGGTAGTACGATGATTTGCTAAGCCACGACGTTGAGCTTCTTTTTCCCATTCTTCGGAATAACCATTGCCATTGAAGATAATACGTTGATGGTCGGTAAGAGTTTGCTTGATGTACTTAATGGCCTTCTTTTCGAATTCGGCACCTGATACGTCACCCATTGCATCAGCAAAGTCTTTCAAGCTTTTAGCCATTGCTGTGTTTAGAATCATATTGCAGTCTGACAGGTTCACACCAGAACCAGGCATGCGGAACTCAAACTTGTTACCCGTAAAAGCAAAGGGGCTTGTACGATTACGATCAGTATTGTCCTTCAGGAACTTAGGCAAAACCGCAACGCCAAGATCCATCGCTACTGCTTCAGCAGAATGATATTCCTTGCCAGAAATCAAAGAGTCCACAATTGCACCTAGTTCATCACCCAAGAACATAGAGATGATTGCAGGAGGTGCTTCGTTTGCACCAAGACGATGGTCATTACCAGCCGATGCAACCGACATGCGCAACAGTTCCTGATATTCATCTACTGCTTCTACAACACAAGTAAGGAATACCAAGAAGCGCAAGTTATCCATTGGATCATCACCTGGATCAAGCAGGTTAACTTTGCCGTAAGAAAGCGACCAGTTGTTGTGCTTGCCAGAGCCGTTAATGCCCTCAAAAGGCTTTTCATGCGTCAAACAAACCAAGCCATGATGCGATGCATCCAGACGCATTTTTTCCATAGTTAACAGATTCTCATCAATTGCACGATTAGAGTTTGTAAACAAAGGAGCTAATTCGTGCTGAGCAGGAGCAACTTCGTTATGCTTCGTCTTCGCAGAAACACCAAGTGCCCATAAGTCATCGTCAACTTCCTTCATGAAGTTATTAACAGTTGGACGAATTGCACCAAAGTAATGCTCTTCGAGCTCCTGACCCTTCGAAGGAGGCGCACCGAACAAGGTGCGACCCGTCATGATGAGGTCCTGACGCTGAACATAGTCTTTTTCAGAAATCAAGAAGTATTCCTGTTCAGCACCAACAGTGGTAGTAACACGATGACCATCTTCGCCAAAGTACTTCAATACACGCTGTGCTTCTTTATCAACCGCATTCATAGAACGGAGCAAAGGCGTTTTCTTATCCAATGCTTCTCCTGTGTAGGAGCAAAATGCAGTAGGAATGCAAAGAACTTCATCTTTGATAAAAGCAAATGAGGTTGGATCCCAAGTGGTATAACCACGAGCTTCAAAGGTTGCACGCAAGCCGCCAGAAGGAAAACTTGATGCATCAGGTTCGCCTTGGACTAATTCCTTTCCGGAAAACGTCATGATTGCCGTACCGTCTCCCACTGGATCCAAAAAGCTATCGTGCTTTTCGGAAGTAATACCGGTCAAAGGCTGGAACCAGTGAGTGTAGTGCGTTGCGCCGCGCTCAATTGCCCACTCTTTCATAGCATGAGCTACGACATTTGCCACTTCAATGTCTAAAGGTTTGCCCTCACGTACAGTCTTTACCAGACTCTTATACGTTTCCTTAGGAAGACGCTCCTTCATTACGTGCTCGTTGAAGACCATCGATCCATAAATTTCTTGAACGTGGGCCATCTCTTCTCCTTAAAGGTTCACGCTGCTAATTTGCAGCCTTACATTCGAGATTCAATTTATTATTGTGCCATAACTCTGACCAACTTCCCCAACACCCTTGAATCTCTTTTTGACGTATTTACCGTAACGGGCATTTGTTTCAAGAAGTTTTCTTACGTGAAACGCCTCTGTTTCCAAGCTGTCACATAATGTTACAGAGTGAGTTACAGAGCGCAAAATACTCGTTTATCTGCATACATACAGAGGTCTGCGTGCCAAATTGCCCTTATATGACCCCTTGCTCAACTTTCACACAGCTCTCGCTCAACCATTTACAACCCTTGCACAATTTCTTATGCAGCCCTTATATACCTCTTAGGCAATTTCCCTATTGCTTATTTTGTCCGCGTCCATAATCCAGCAAAACAGGAAACCTATACGAACTCATAAAGTCAATAAATTCCTGGACAACACGTGGTCTGCGGCTTTCATCGCGACACACTATATACGTTTTATGAAAATCTACCGGCGCTTCGCGAATAGGAATACAAACCACATCGTCAAAAGCACTAATCAAAAAGGAGTAACAAAAGAGTGCCACCTGCGAAGCATCAGCCGCAACAATTGACGACAGAGTGATTTCATCGTCATATGAATAATGAACATTCAAATCATAGTTTTCCGCTAACGTGCGAAGGCTTTTCGTAACGGGAGAATTCGGATTATAAGAAAGCAATTCCATATCTTTTAGTTCTAAAAGCGAGATGTTCTTTTTCTGCGCAAAAGGATGATTGCGATTTACGCCCAATACGAGCGATTGCGACCAGCATAAATTGTATTGAAGACCTTTCATATCTCCCACACGACTACAAATTGCAACATCAAGCTGTCCTGCCCGCAATCGACGTAACAATTCACGTGAATACGCCTGCGTTACGTTGATAGTAGGATCAAATGAGCTTTGGCTCCTAAAATCAAACAAAGCTTGAGACCAAAACTTTCCTTGCATGGCATGAATCGTTCCCAGATTAATAACAGAGTTTTCTGTACCTAAAGATTCTTTTGCTAGCGTTTCAGCTCTATCCAAATCATAGAGAGCGCTTGAAATGCACTCGACAATATCGCGTCCTATTTCAGTAAGCTCCACTGTTGCGCGATTGCGTTCGAGCAGTTGCACACCCCATTCGTCCTCAAGACGCTTTACTGCAAGCGATAAAGTGGGCTGCGAAATATGTAAATCCTTCGATGCCCGCGTATAGTTCAGCACCTTTGACAAATGCTCAAAATAGCGCAAGTCTTCAACTCTCATGTCTATTCTCTTTCGTTTAACAAGAAACCCTCTTACACAATAAGGGAGATCATGTTATTTACAAAGTTTCTACCGTAAATGAAGCACTAAAAGCTCTCATAAAATACATCGTTTACCAGCACTTTTACCTTATATAACAAAACAAAGGGCACCCACGCTTTAACGAACGCAAGTGCCGTAAATGCTTTTTCTATCAGCCACATACTTTGGCTTATATATTGGCTATCTGCAAAAAATCATCTATACCAATTCGTATCTACACATTTTAATTTACCTGCGAATGCTACAAATCAACCACCTGTTTTGTTTCTGCTGATTTTTGGATACCAATTATCAAACGCAACGTTTCAAGTGCATCTTCACCTGTACAACGAGGCTTCGTTTCACGCCCACGACACAAATCAATAAAGTGATCCAATTCCGCTGCCATAGGATCATTAATTTCGCAATCGAAATGCTCCTTCAATAATGGCTCATTCCATCCGTAATGACCTTCGTCGTAGTAATACAGATCCATATGAGGAAAACCGAACGATGCTTTCGTGCCAAAAATACGTAATGAATTTTCATCATTACATAGACCATAACTTAGGTTTTCTTCTGCCGCCAAATCGTAGCTCCACGGCCCGGGCGTTCCGTCACTTACAAAATATGTTGCAGTAGCGCCACCTTCGTATTCCACTACCACCGAAACAGAATCTTCTACTTCGTTTCCACGAATAGTATCACGAGCCGCAGCATATACACGAACAGGCTTCATTCCCGTTAAATAATTAAGATCGTCAAAATCATGGACAGCGTTAATGAGAAGAGGTCCTCCACCTTTTTTTACACGCCATTCCACATCAAAATACGCATAAGGTTTTGCAATAGCAAAGCTGCTTTGAAGACCAATAATTTTACCTAGACGCCCTGATGCAATAAGTTTTCGCAGGAATAAATATCGAGGAGAGCTGCGGCGATGATGGCCAATTAATAAAGTTGCTTTTGCCTCTTTGCAAATATCAATAATATGCTGAGTTTCCTCAACAGTATTCGCTATAGGCTTTTCAAGCAAGATATTGCGAATTCCTGCTGCTAGTGCTTCTTCAACTGCTTCAACATGCAGTCCGTTTGGAAGCGCTATAGCTACGGCGTCAAGCTGCTCCTGACGCAATAACAGACGGTAATCTTCGTAGCGCTTTAACCCCAATTCGCTTGCGATAGATTCCGCCTGTTCTCCAAACCCGGCCACTGCAACAAGTTCTACTTCGTCGTGCTTTAAAGCATCGCGGACGATTTTCGCGCCTTGATTTAATCCCAAGACCGCTAACTTAACCGGTTCCATGAGTCCCCTTTTTCTCCTTGTGAGTCTAGCGACAAGACTATTACGTGAACTATCTTTTTGCGCAAACATCCTGTCGCTTCTAGTTGGCAGGCAATTATTTCCCCTCTTTATTGCATGCCAACCATTCGCTTGTGCTTACAAATAACTATCCCCAAAAGTATGCAAGCAAGATTTCTTACCATTTTTAAGGGTGCATCTTTTGCTTCCACAAGCAAAAGATGCGCATGGCTTATGTATTTAGATATTGATACATTTCATAAGAAAAATCTAATGAGCGTATATTAAATTGTTCTTGTTAGATTAATCTTATTTATAAGACCAGTTATATGCTGAAAATTAGTTGCTATTGTTATTCTTTAATTGTAAGAATTTAATTAAGTTTCTCTATCAATATTGAACTGTGAGCCTCTTGAGGCCCTCTATATGCTCAAAATTATTTCTGAAAATGCTTAATATATACGCTTCCAAGAAAATAGCGCTACTTCTTTACGCCTCTAAACCACTT
>USPD01000014.1 GCA_900556585.1 uncultured Eggerthella sp. | reverse complement strand
TATTATTGAAAACATCCTTAAAGTACTTTATATTTTTGCCGCCTGTTTAATTGCGTTTGAATGCGCTGCAAGCATTATTACTTCTCTGTTTTCAATTATGTATGATCCGGGAGCCGCTTTTGCAGGGATCATAGTTATGCTTATTGTTTGTGTTGTTCTTGAAGTCATTAACCGTCTTTGGTTTGAATTTTCATTACTAACAGTTCTTATTTGGAAGAATACTTCAGCAATTCGTAAGTCAGTAAGTGGTTCTGATGGTATTTCCTCTGGCCAATACAATGCTCCCGTTAATCCAAATCCATCACCTCAAGGGAATTTTGTTTCCAGTTCTCATCCAAATAATGGTATGTCGGCTCACTCTTATCACTATGCAGCACCTCAGAACCCTGCTTCAGTGCCTACTGATTCTTCGCAGGTAGTTTCCAGCGGTTCGTTTTCCGCGCAACAAACAGCTCCTGTAGCTTCTAGTGTAGCTACAAATCAAGCACCTTCTGCACCTCAACCAGCATCTGCTCCTGCTCAGAATGATTCGACTTCGAATACCACTCCATGGACTTGCCCTTCGTGTGGTGCCTTTAATAAAACAGGTGTATTTTGTGCTCAATGTGGTTCTAGAAGAAACGACAATGCCTAAACTTTGAATATAGTTTAATTTACATGTGATAATAACTAAATTTGGATTATGCAAAGCCAGACTTTCTTAAGAGAAGGTCTGGCTGTTTTGTTTCCAAGGTTTTCTGGATTATAAATGAAAATAATTTCAGGTTGAGTTAAATAAAATTTGAGTTAAAGAATAATTCGGAATTGAAGGAAACTCGGAGTTTAAGGAAACTTGTGGTGATAAAACCACTATACATCCGTAGGTAAGCCCCCGTTTGAGGGCTTACTCTTGATTGTTTATGTTGCTTCTCTCCTCGATTATTTTTTGCTACTTCTTCGTATGTTCAACGTGAGATTCTTGTTTGCTTTTTATGCACTATTTGTTAGTGATTTATGCAATCCGTTGTTGCTTTATGTGCAATTTTTATCAGGTCTTTATGCAATAAATAGTTTGAAAACTTCACGATTACGTTAATTTCGCTCGCCATCATAAAAGTAGTGAAAGGGGGCGGGCGTGAAAAAGGCGGTTCTTATTGTTGGTATTGTTTTTGGGCTTCTTTGCGCAGTTTGTGTTGGTCTTTATGCGGCAATGGTGAATCAGGAAGCTGATTCGGCGCGAGCTGAAGCGATGGAACGTTATGGTGGCGAACAGGTTGAAGTACTAGTTGCTACTAAAGACATTTATCCTGGCGAAACACTCACAACCTCTAATACAACAATGAAAACATGGCTTTCTGATTTGTTGCCAGATGAATGTATTACTAATTTTGATGCGGTAAGAGGAGCTCAAGTTTCTTCTCTTGTTATCGCAGGAGAAGCAATCTCTTCAAAAAGGTTTAACTCGGATACAACACCTTTGAATATCCCAGAAGGTTGTGTTGCTCTTTCGGTTCCTGCTGAAGATGTACAAGCTGTAGGCGGTGCTTTAACGGCAGGCATGAATGTTGATGTGTATGCTACTGGCTCTCAGACTTCATGCATTGGACATGGACTTTTGGTGCTTGCAACTAATGCAGATAATTCCGAAAGCGGAAAAGCAAATGTTAGTTGGGTGACGTTGGCTGTTCCGCTTGAACAATCTCAGGAATTTGTAACAGCTTCCCAGTCAATGGATATTTATTTCACGCTCCCCTCAAGCGAAACGGACAGTGAAGATTCTTCGGAAAACCTCAACGATTCAGGTAGCGAAAACGGCAACGAAACTGCTGAAAGCGAATCAGTAGCAAGGAAAAGCGATGAAGAAAATTTCGCAGAATCAGAAAGTGCAAGCGAGGTGCAACTATGAGCACAAAAGCTATTTTATGTATAGATTCAGAATCTTATCGAAACCCAGAACTTATTGGATTGCCAGATGAAAATCTGGCAGCACAATCTTGGCTTTCTGTATATCTTGATGCACTAAAAGTAAGAAATGATTTGCTTTGCGGCTATGACTACCAGGAAATATGGGTAATTTCCAGTGACTCAATGGATGGGATTAATTTGGCAGCTGCTCTAAAGGCGGATGACGGTAGAAGGCAAGTGAGTTTCGTAACGTTTGAAATGTCAGGCTCGGTATTCAGTCGATGTAGTGCTGCTGGAATTAACGTACTACGAGGGGTTAATGAGTTTGTTCGAGCATATACGGCATGCAAGAAGCGTTGCAGAGATATTTCAATAGGTGAAGCGGAAAAGAACAATTTAACTTTACCAACAAATAGAAATAGTGAATCAAATGTTGCTTTGGGGAACAATGCTAAATCTGAAATAGAGATTGATTTACAATCGGCTGCAAATACTGAGGTAACTAGAGCGAAGGCTAAATTTGAACTTCTTCCTAATGTTGGAATGAAGTCGGATTCAGACTCTATTAGCGCCTTGGGGATAGATGAATCAGTGTTGAACCTTTCTAAGGCGGCGGCGCCTGCAAAAGAAAAGAAGGCAGGCTACGCGATAGCGGTGGTAAGCGGTAGTGGCGGGTCAGGCAAAAGTGCAATATCGTTGTGCGCTGGAATGATCTATCAAAAACTTGGTTTTAAAACCTTAATTCTTGATGGAGATTTGCAATTTGGTGATATGTCCTACATGCTCGGCAGGGATGACGCTTTGACTATTACCGAATTAATAGAAGAGCCAAAACGCATTTCGCGTGTGGTTCCTGACGATGGACTTCCAGCTATTATTGCAGCACCGAACCATTTAGAGCATTCCGAACTCGTGATGACTCATATGGCTGAAATAATTGAATTTGTTAAAAGCTACTTCGATATTGTCGTAATTAATACGGGGTCGTTTTGGAGTGAGCAGCATGCTCAGATTATTGAAACAGCTGATAAAACTTTATTTGTTTTAGATCAGCGACCTTCTTCGGTTCGAGCTTGTTCCCGTGCCCTTAGTCTTTGTTCTCGTTGTGGAATGGCAACCCAATCTTTTTCGTATGCATTGAATTATTGTTCGCGTCATGCGTTGTTGACTTCGATAGATATCTCATGCGCGCTGCGAGGCGTATCTGTTTATGAGGTTAAAGATGGGGGTCAGGAAGTAGGTGAACTGTTAGGTGCAAGTCTTCCTAAAGAGCTATTAGCTGCAAGAAACGCTTTTGTTTTAAGCGTTCAGGAATTATGTATTTCACTGTTGCCCGATAGAGATCAAGAAAAGGCTAGAAACAATTCTCAGCTTGAGAAGGCGCAACGAAAAACAAATCCCTTTTCTGGCTTTAGAAAGAGGCGAGTAGCATGTCTTTAGTCCAGAGAGCTACATACGTAGACACTGCATCTATTTTCTTGCATAACGAAGATTTAGCTCAAGTTCTTGATGTTTTGCGCACTCGTGTATCTGAAATAGTTTCTCCCGTTAAGGCTGCAAGACTAATTTCCTTAAATCCTAGGCAGGCAAAAAGCGAATTGCGGCTTGCGTGCGAACAGGTGCTTAAAGAAGAGCCCTGGTTGGTGAAAAGGCCATTTACTGTCGAAGGACTGGTAGAGCGATATTTAGATGATGTGTTTGGCTTAGGTCCTTTAGAAGATATGCTTTCAGATGAAAGCATTACAGAAATAATGGTTAATGGATCGCATTCTTTGTTCTATGAACAAGAAGGAAAGCTGTATCAAACTCCTCATCCTTTTAGCGATGATGGTCAAGTATATGCATTAATAGATAGAATCATTGGTCCATTAGGAAGACGCATTGATGAGTCGTCGCCTATGGTGAATGCTCGTTTACCACAAGGTCATCGCGTAAATGCTGTAATTCCGCCCTTAGCGATAGACGGGCCAGTTGTAACTATTAGGAAGTTTAGGTCTCATGCGTTTTCCTTAGACGAAATGCAAGATTTGGGATCATTCGATAAAAAAATTGAGCAGTTACTAAAATGGGCTGTTTTGCGAAGATGCAACATAGCAGTTTCAGGTGGAACGGGCAGCGGTAAAACCACATTGCTCAATGCGCTTTCCGCGGTAATTCCGTTTAGCGAACGAATTGTAACCATAGAAGATTCTGCTGAACTGCGGTTTAGCGAGCATCCCCATGTTGTACGTCTTGAAGCTAGGCCAAAAAGCGCAGAAGGTGTAGGGGAAATAAGCATTCGGGATCTTGTAGTTAATTCATTGCGTATGCGTCCTGACAGAATTGTAGTTGGAGAATGCCGTGGTGCTGAGGCGCTTGATATGTTGCAAGCAATGTCTACTGGCCATGATGGATCCTTGACTACCTTGCATGCGAATTCTCCTCAAGAAGCTGTTTCTCGTTTGGCAACAATGGTCCGTTATGGTGCTGAATTACCCGTTGCGGTTATAGAAGCGCAAATTGCAACGGCGATAGATCTAGTAGTGCAAACTACGCGTTATCCTGACGGGAGCCGTGGAATATGTGAAATATCTGGATATGTTTGGAATGAAGAAAAACGTCATTGCGTAGTTGATCGGTACTATATTCGCGACACAGTAACAAAAGAAAGCTTGTGGATAAAAATACCTGCTTGGTTGGATGACTTGCCGTATCTAGGCATTGCTGCAGCTAAGGAGGTAGCTCAATGGAAACAAATGTAATACTCCTTGCTGCTTTGGTATGCGCGTTAATAAGCGGAACAGTTATCGCATATGCCGTATGCAATGCGATTCGAGAAACACTGCGAACCCAGAAGGTACAAAGTAGATCAGGTGTAGACGGTTCATTTATTTCTAGCATTCTACGACATGGAATCGGAGTTTTTCGTAGCCTTTCTCAATTACTGATTACTTTTTCTCCTATTAGGTTATATGTCAAAAAATTTGAGCAAGCGGTTTTGTATACAGGCAACAGCACAACAAAAGAGGCACTTCTTTCTTTAATGATTGCTGCAACATTGGTAGTGCTCTTGCTTGGGACAATTGTTTCAACTTCAATAGCTTGTGGATTGGCGCTTAGCATATGTGTTTGGCTAGTGATAGGGCTTTGGTCGAATCATCAATATGATACGCAGCGCGAGCGATTGCGTGAGGCAATACCTGAAACTCTTCAGTCTATGAAAGCATGTTTTCAGGTTGGATACACCCTTACCCAAACCATACATGAAGTACGGCAAAGCACTACAGGCCCACTAGGAGAAATATTTAAAGAAGTAGAAGGTGTTTTAGAAACTGGCGGAAGTACTGAAGATGCTTTAAAAACCTTAAAAAAGAAGGCTTCGGAACCAGAACTGATATTTCTTGCTGCAGCTTTAGATATTCAACATAAAACTGGCAGTAGCATGCAGCAAGTTTTAGAAATAACAAGACAATCTGTCGCTGATGAAATAGAACTTAAGCGAACGCTTAAAACCCAAACGGCTCAAGCAAAGCTATCAGCTCAAATTGTAACTATTATGCCTTTTGCCTTGATCAGTGTGTTTTCGTTGGTGTCTCCTGGATTTCTGGATCCCTTTTTTGAAAGTTCGTTGGGAATCATTCTTTTGATTTGCGCTTTAGCAATGCAAGTGATTGGGATTTCGATCGTAAGAAAACTTCTAAAAGTTGAGGTGATGTAAATGACGAATGCACTTGGAATAGCTGCTACTTTATTTGCATTTGCTTCGGGGAGCATTCTTGGATGTTTTGCATACGAAGGCATCCTTTCTTGTAGAAGAAAGGATGCAATGAAAGCATCACTAGGGTCATCATCGTTGCTGGATGCTCTGTCTATTTCTTTAGAGAGTAGTGGAATGCCAAGGCAAATTATTGTGAGGGCTATTCGAAATAGCAAAACCGAACATGAAGCTCCTCATTGGGTCAGTGTACTTTTTGCGTCTAATTGGCAGGCGTATCAAACTCGCATTAGGCAGGCGGGATTGGACGGATTTGTTACTAAGAACGGGGTTGCTTTAACGAATTTGCAGTTAGTAATTGTAGGGTGTGCTGCTGGAGCATGCGTAGGTGCAGTTTTTTCTTCGGCTCTGATGGTAATTGGACTTGTTTGTGGGTATGTGTGGAGTGTAACAGCGCTTTTTCGTGCACTGAAAGAAGAAGCTCAAAATCGTTCTTTTGTCGCTGAAAAACAATTATCACAAATGATAGAAGTAGTAATTCTGGGTCTTAAAAGTGGGATGACTTTTGATAGAGCTTTGGGGCTGTTCCACTTTAATTTTGATGGCGCTCTAAGTTCTTCAATGGCATTGGCGCAAAGTCAATGGATGCATGGTTTTGTTGATCGCAGCGATGGATTGCGCGCTGTGGCGCAATCGTATGATTCTCCTTTGTTTGAACGTTTGGCTGAAAATATCATTCGATCTTTAAGATTCGGAACTTCGCTTGCGGGAAATTTGAGTTTATTAGCAAGTGAGGCGCGTGCAATTCGAAAAGCGAAATTGGAAGAAAAGGTTGCAAAAGCTCCGGTAAAAATGCTTTTGCCTGTTGGCGCATTGATCCTGCCAGCAATGTTAGTGCTGATCATGGGGCCTATTATGCTCGATTTAATGCAAGGCTTCTGATGTGTTGGTTGATATTTAAAAGGAAAGAGGTGCGTTATGGGTATGTATTTGAAGCGAAAAAGCGAATGTAGGGCAAGTTCTCAAGATGAGTCGTTATGTAACTCAAAAAAAGAATCATTGGTAAAAATGGTTTGGCGCTGCCGAAAAGACCTACGTACCTTGTCGGGCCAGGGTACAACTGAGTACGCAATTTTGGTTGGTGTACTCGTTGTAATTGCGATTCTTGCCATAACGGTTTTTCGTCCGAAGTTGCAAGAACTATGGGATGCCATCTCGTCAGGAATCAATAGTTTATAGCGTGCCTGGATATGATGCATGAAGTAGCATACAACGTTTGCTGTAACGAACGAAGCGCAATAAATGAAACATGACATGAGGCAAAGCATGATCTATCGAAAGAGCATATCAATAGTTATTCGGCAGCTTAAAGAACAAATGAAGTCATTCAAGAACAAAAAAGTTGTTTATGACGATAGAAGTTCAAGCAAGGGAATTGTTGTTGAAAACCCAGATGATTATTCATCGATTGAATACGGGCAGTCAACGGTCGAATACGCCATTATTCTTGCTGCATTTTTAGCTGTAGTACTTGGGCTAGGGGTGCTCTGGCACTTATTCGACACAGGCTTGGTTGTTGATCATGCTTTGCAATCGGCATCTCATCATTTGCGGCAAGTATCAGAGGGTGCCTTAATTGATGTCTTTCTGTATTAGGTGGTGATTAGCGATGAAGGCAGCAAAGCAGAAGCGATGCAATAGCGGGATGACATGTAACGCAAGGAGCAACTTCAGAGAAATTGAGATATATACTGCGTATTTTGCTTCGCATGATGAAAAAGGGCGTGTATTGCATCATGCTCAAGCTACGGTGGAATGTGCTTTCTTGATTCCTGTTATGCTGCTGCTTTTAATGCTGCTTATTCAGCCAGGTATTCTTTTGTATAACTACATGGTTATGAAAGGAGCTGCGGCAGAAGGATGTCGCCTATTAATTACAAAAACTGATGAATTAGCAGGTCAGGATGTTTATGAAGCTTCTATCAGAAGGCATCTAGGCTCAATCCCTCAACAAGAAAACTTTCACGTGCACAATGCGGGTTGTTCATGGGAAATAACACTTGAAGGTAACGAAACAGCCAGCGAAGTTTGCGTTGGCATCAAAAACCAGGTGAAGCCTCTTCCGTTTTTTGATTTTGCGGCGCAGTCGTTGGGTCTTACTAATGAATCGGGCAATTTTGTACAGTCGGTTGAGATTCGCCAGGTTGCACGAAGTACCTGGGTGCAAAACAGCGAAGATGGCACCAACCCTAAAGATTGGGTACATCGTGATGATGAACTTTTGGAAGGACGCTAATATCATGAGTTCCTTGGAAAGAGCATCATTGTTCTGGTGCAATAAAAAAGAAGATGGCTTTTCTACGGTAGGAATGGTTTTAGCGCTTCTTATAACTTTGTCGCTTATTTTTACCTGTGCGAAGGTATATGAGGTTAATAGTGTTTCGGCTCAAGTGCAAGAAACTGCAGATGCGGCAGTGCTAGCAGCGGAAAACACAGTAGGAGAATTCTATATTGTTGTTACCGTTTGTGATGCTATTACTTTTACTTTGTCGTTGACGATGCTTGTTGTGCTAGGAATCGGAATAATTTGCGCTTGCATTCCTCCCACGGCTGCTTTATCGAAAGCACTTATTGATGCTTCTTCAAAGATAGGAAAAGCGCGGGATTCATTTTACGAATCTGCGCAAAAGTCTTTAGACACTTTACAAAAAGCCCTTCCCTTTGTTGCAACCGCAAAGGCTCAAGAAGTTTTACGAGCTAATTCTTCAGAAGGCAGTTCGGAATTTTTTGGGATAGTAGTGCTAGCTCCATGGCAGGGTCAGCAAGGCGAAGCCTTAGTCTTTGATAAAGCTAATCAAGCCCAAGAAGCGGTAAGTGAAAGTGAACAAGAATTACGTGATCAAGCCGCAAAAGCGGAAGAAGCTGCACAGCGGGCTAACGAATGGAAACAACACGCCTATACTCATGATTCAGGGAGCCAAACTCAGTATTGCATGTACGAACGAGCTGCTCAACTGGCAGGTATGAGCGGAAGTAGCAACCCTTATTTTTCTTCAGTAGATACATGGAACTTTCAAGCGGCGCTTTCACGAGCGCAAACGTACTATCAGTTGCGTTATGAAAACGAAAAGCCTAAAGGGTCATCGGTTGACGAACAGTCCAATTCCGCTCTCAGAAAGCAGTTTTACTCGTATGCTGTTAAAACAGTCGGCGAAGGTTATGTTCGCGAAACGGATACTTCATTTGAAGCATCGTTTCCGCTTCTTCCGAAGAATACTGAGGAAATGCGTCAAACATCGTTATACACCGATTCAATATATCCTAAGACTCAAGATGCTCAAGGGTTATTTACTTTGCATGCATGGGGAGGATGTCCTGGTTGTGTAGGTCAGCCCAGTGTTGGCAGCGGCTCTATTAAAGACATGGATGGAAATGGCGCATACACCACATGTCCTTACTGCAAATTTGTGTCAAGCAGTATGGGAAAAGTTGCAGCGGCATCGTCAAATATTGAAAACGGATTTGAATATCACTATAACGAGGTGGCGCAAGCGGCACGCGAATACCAAAAAGCGCGTTCGGAGTTAGATCCACTCAGTTCAGAGATAAAAGATCTTGCAAATGGGCTGCTTGATCAAGTTTTTGAAGGGATTGCAGAGGCATGCTCAAAGCGGATAAAGCTGTTGCCGCCAGGGCATTGGGGTGCTGTTGCACTTGTAGTTGACACTTCCGCGCCTTTGTCAAGATTCCCATCTGCGTTTGTAGCAAGTGAAGGGTCTGGATCTTTGGGAGTTCGATCAGCGCTTTCTTCTTCAACGCTTGTTAGGGAGTCCTCAGATGAGGGCAAGAATGTATTAACTTCTTTTTTAGATGGGCTGGATTCCCAAAATGCTGCAGTTGGTGCAGCTAAGACCGTTTTATCTATATGGTCGGGAATGTTGGGCGTTTATGCAGGTGGGCACGAAGCGCTTAGTGCGAGTATTGAAAATGTCATAAATGGAATTCCTTTAGCAAGTGCGAGTGGTTTAGGTATTTGGGCGGCAGATGAATTTGAAAAACGCGTTGATGATGTTGGGTTTTCTCCGCCTGATTTATTGGCAAGAAAAGCCGTTCTGGTTAATTCAGTGCATGTATTAGAGGTAGATTCGTCAATGTTTTCTGCGCGATTATTATCTGCCAAGCAAACTGTTTTACAGTATGGCGAATCAGGAATAAATGGTGCGGTTTCTGCTGCTGAATTGCTTGCGGCAAGTGTTGTAGAGGGCTTGGACACTGAATTTCAAATAGCAACAATAGTGCTCCTTGAGGGAAAAGTTGAAATTCCTATTACCGTTTCACTTCCTGCTGTTGTTACTGAAGGACTATCCGGGGCATTCCAGGCGGGCATAGATAAGCTTTATTCCGCGGTTGCTTCATGGACGGGGGCAAGGCAATGGCGTTAATTAATAAAGCTCGTCCAGGACAAATGACTATCGAATTTGTAATTGCATTTCCTGTAGCTTTAATAATTGGATTTACTGCCATTAATGCAATGTTGTTTTTCTCTGAGTGTGCAGCATTTGATCGCTTGTTTCGTTCGAGCGTATACACATATGCTTCTTCCCCTGGCTACGAGCAGGATATTGGGCAAAGCTGTGCTTATATAACAGATGCTTTGCGCAGTGAATTTACAGAAGACAATCTTCAGGTTGAAGTATCTTCATCTGGTGTATCTGGCGGAATTGTTGAATTTCAAGGCACGCTTAAGTTCGCTCCAACGCTTTTTGGAAAAGGCTCTTTAACGGGAGTATTTGGTGTTTCTTTTCCGGAGCTAACACACAGTGAATCTATAGCGGTAGATGTATATAAACCAGGCGTGTTTTTATAGAACATCGTTGCAAGAGATGTTGCCATGTAATGTTAAAAGATCTATTTGATTGGGGGTGGGTATGGCTCGCAATTATCGATATAAAAAACAGCAAAAAATTCGTGATGAACTGCGCAATCGTATTCGTGCAGGAGATACAGGGCATGATGTGGGTACAAGAAATACAGCATTTCTAGAGAATGAAAACAATGAGTATTTGACGGGTGTTGAAAGTATAAAAGGCTCCAATAATGCAAAGAGTACAGATAATGTCGAAACCAAGGCAGATCCTGACTGTAATGAAGAAGGCTTTTGTAAAAAAGTAGCAAGAAGTAATAAAGAAGCCAAAAATAAAAAGGATGTTAGGGACAAGAAAAAGCCTAAAGAAAAAAATCGATTCCTGTATCAGCGCGCATGGCTGATTATTTTGGCCATTATTGCATGTTTTGTAGTTTTGGCGATCAGCTCATTTTCTTCAAAAGACCCCGGAATACTTGAGGTTGGGATTCAAGGAATGCTTGATGCTTTTAGCGTTACCAAGGATCAATCAAGTGAAGATCTTGTAGTGAAAAGCGATGTTTCGTGGCAAGGTCGATATTCAAATGAGCTGCCAGAAGGATATGACGAAGAAATTGGGTTGGGAAGTGATACTTCTGTTGCGGTTTCGAATAATGGTCAAGCTATTGGATATACAAACGATGCTGGCCTTTCAGAAACAGTAGATGAAATTCAACAACGCTTACTCGACAAAGGATGGACCTATGTTCCTAGTGGTCAGGAATCGGCGGCAACATTTGTTAAAGATACAGGCAAGTTTAGGTGTCTTGCGGTTACGTGCGCATCTTTTGGAGACGAGACTTCAGTAGTGCTGGTTCCTGAGGAATTGCAGTCTAGCGATGAAGAACAAGCAACGGACAAGTAAAGATTGAGAGAAGAGTACGTAAATCTCAAATTCGAATGAGTAGAGGTTAGCTTATGGAGGAATATATACCAGAAAAATATACCGTGTTGGTATTAACAAAGTTCTTTGATCGTATGAAGGGCTTTTTGGCAAAGCGCCCACAGGGCTGCATTTTGCTTATTTCTCCTTGTGATTCAATTCATACGTTTGGTATGAGATGCAACTTAGATGTTGCGTTTTTTAATGACGAAGGCGTTGTTATTCGTTCTGAAATTTCGGTGCACCCTAGACGTTTTTTACGTTGCCGTGGTGCACGAGGAGTTCTAGAAAAACATTCATCTGTTAATGAGAGTTGGTATAGGGAAGGGCAAAGGGTGACGCTTTGTATCTAGCAAAGCGGGAAAGGTGGTGCTTTATTATGCAAACTAGCAGCGAAGAACTTAAAGAATGTCCCGTATGTCATGCACGTTGCTTTGCGGACATGGATGTGTGTTATGGGTGCTTGCATTCATTTGCTCATGATGAAACTCAAATTCCTGTTGTTATACCAAATGACGATCAGGATGTTATGAATAGTCAGGGTTCTTTAGAGGATCAAGATATTGTGAATAATCAGAGCTTAATTAATGATGGGGGCTCTGCGAATTGGAGAAATTTGGGTTCCGCAGACTTGGGATCTGTAAGTCAGAATTCTTCTGGTCGAACTTTCACGGGTCGTGATTTTATGAATCAAAATACCACAAGTCAAAGTTATGCGAATTTGGATTCGAATCAGGAAACCGTTGTTTTGCCTGTTCAGCAAGATCAAGGAAACACATATTCTCAAATACAGACGGTGTATACAGATTTGTTTGAAATTGTAATTAGTGTTCGCGCTCTCAAACCAACGAATTAAGCTTTGACTGACGAGTAAAAGGGCAGCTGAAATGACTCTACTGAAATGGCTTTAAGTTATATGTTGTTCAGAAATTTTAACCCGAGCAAACTAACTAGCTTGCTCGGGTTAGTAACGTGCTATCAGATAGGTAAGATATTGGGTAAATGCTAGCGTGACTACATGGCTAGTAACCGAAACGGGCAATCATCCGAAACAGGCAGCCTAAAATAGCAAGAAAGACTCTTCTTATTACGCCAAGAAAGAATCTACGGCATGCTCAATGGCTTCGGTAGTGCCTTCGATTGTTTCCTTGAAACGAATAGGAAGTGAATCTAGTTCGGCGAGCCCTTGAGGAACGTTGTTTGCGCCAGTGTTGGCAGCAATAAGGTTGTTGAGCTCGCAACCACTTAGTGCATTAATTTCGCTTGGAAGAGAACCACCTGGCTTAATGTTGTGCAAAGCGCGATATACGTTCTCGCCAAATTTTGCCCAATGCGCAGTAGACGCAATAAGTACTGGATTTTCGCCTTTCAGGCGCTCAGCTACTTTGTAGGCCACTGCAGTGTGCGGATCAATAAGATAGTTGTAGGCTTCGTAAACTTCCTTAATGGTTTCAAGGCAAGTTTTGCTATCGACTGAATCCGCTTTGAAGTCTGACTGGAATTTTGCACGTGTTTCGTCGTCTATGGTGAATTTCTTTTCTGCTTTAAGTTGATCCATCCAAGTTGCAATAGATTCTGAATTTCTGCCAGAAAGTTCAAAAAGCTGGCGTTCCACATTGGAGGAAACCAAAATATCCATGGAAGGAGACGGTGTAAGAACAAATTCTCTATCTGAAATGTCGTATGTGCCAGAATTAATGAAATCGGTAAGCACGCGGTTTTCATTGCTGGCGCAGAATAAAGTTCCCAGTGGTGTGCCAAGTTGTTTTGCGTACCATGCGGCTAAAATGTTTCCAAAATTACCTGTTGGAACGCATACATCTAGGGGCTGGCCAGCTTCAAGCTTGCCTTGTGCAACCAATTCAGCATAGCTGGATACGTAATATACAACCTGAGGCAAAAGACGACCCCAATTAATGGAATTTGCGCTTGAAAGTGCTACGGCATGTTCGTCCATAAGGTGCTTTGCGAATGTTTCGTCGTTAAATACGTTTTTTGCACCAGTTTGGCAATCGTCAAAATTACCGCCAACAGCCCAAACCATTACATTGTTGCCTTTTTGGGTTGCCATTTGCTTGTATTGAATATCACTAACGCCACCATCGGGATACATCACGGCAATTTTAATGCCATCCTTGTCGCGGAAGCCTTCTAGTGCTGCTTTGCCAGTGTCCCCAGAAGTGGCAACAAGGATTAAAAATGTGTTGTTAAGTTTTCCTTGTTCTCGAAGTTGCGCAGCGCTTTCGCTAAAGAAATAAGGCAGGCATTGCAGAGCCATATCTTTAAAGGCGCTTGTAGGACCATGCCACAACTCAAGAACATGGGTGGTTTCATCCAATGAAGTAATTGGGCAAATTGCAGCATCATCGAAACGTTCGCCATAGGCAGCATCCATAAGATTGTTGATGGTTTCTTCTGGTAAGTCGATGCCGAAAGCGTTATAAATATATGCCGCACGCCTTGCGTAAGGTAATTTTGTTAACGATAGAATTTCATCAAGGGTAAAATGAGGTAAAGATTCGGGAACGTAAAGCCCGCCGCCGTCGGCAAGACCCTTTACTACCGCTTCGGTAAAGGTAGCCGAATTTGTGCATTTTCCGCGAGTATCAATGTAGCGATTAGTAACCATATATCCAACTTTCATGAGTAAGTGCTGCTGCATCAGTATACTATGTAAAGAGGGTAGATAATTAATAGATTAATGTATCGATCGGGAAGGGGAAGTTTGTGGAGAAGGTTTCTATGTCCCATGAGGATTATCTTGAAGCCATTGTTATGTTGGGTGGCAGCCAAACGCAATCCGTTCGCTCGGTCGATATAGCAACTAAAATGGGTGTTTCTAAGGCTTCCGTTTCAAAAGCAGTTACAAGCTTGAAAAATTCAGGCATGCTGGAACAGCCTTATTATGGGGATATCACGCTTACTGAAGATGGTTACAATTACGGCTGCACTGTGCTAAAGCGTCATGAAATGCTCACGCGCTTTTTAACTGAAAAGGTTGGTTTGAGCGCTGAAGTAGCCGAAGATGAGGCATGCCAGATGGAGCATGCTATTAGCGATGAGTCTTTTAGAAAATGGCTTGATTATTTTGAAGAAATCGGATTGTAAAACTTAATATAGTTTTGCATATATATAACGTGGTTACCAGCTTGGCTATCAGTAAGCTACCAGTAATAACGTTTGGCAATTAGCTTGGTTGCCAGTAATATAGCTTGGCTTCTGGTGGTCTCTTAAAGCAATTGTAATTTTTAGCAGTTCTTCTTCTGTGTTGTTATGTTTGTGCCACAAACCTTTGTTGTTGTGTGATAATATACGAACAAATGTTTGATAAAAGGAGCAAAAGGTAATGCGGCCTACGCAACAACACCGTATCATATTAGGAATTGACCCTGGACTTGCCCATACGGGATGGGGTGTCATTTCACAAAGAGGCAGTAAGCTTTCTTGTGTTGCTTATGGTTGCATAGAAACACCCGCTTCTCAAAGCTTGCCTGATAGGCTTGGAAAAATATATAGTCAAATTGCTGCAGTAGTTGCCCGCTATAATCCTAGTTGCGTCAGTATTGAAACGGTTTGGTTTGGTTCTAATACCACAACGGCATTTGCTACTGGACAAGCGCGAGGTGCTGCTTTAGCGGCATGTGCTGGCCTTGTTGAATCGTTTGCCGAATATACGCCTAAACAGATTAAACTTGCAATTGTTGGAACTGGCGCTGCGGATAAAGAGCAAGTTGAATATATGGTTCAACATCTTTTGCAATTAGAAGCAAAACCTCAGCCTGATCACGCAGCGGATGCTTTGGCGGCCGCAATTTGCTATGCCAATTACGATATTTCCTTCCTCGAAAGGATAGCCTCGATATGATTGCATTCTTAAAAGGTACTCTAGTTGCTACTACTTTGGATTCTGCCGTTATAGATATTCATGGGGTAGGGTATCAAGTTCTTATGTCTGGTCGTAGTCTTTCGCGGTTAGGCGCAACAGGGGAAACGGTTCAAGTTCTTACCCATTTGCAAGTTCGCGATGACGCTTTAGTGCTCTATGGCTTTTTGAACCAAGAAGAAAAAGATTTATTTATGCGTTTAACATCGGTTTCGAGCGTTGGCCCTAAAGTGGCGTTGGCGGTGTTGTCTACGTTCGATCCATCGGATGCTATAGCGGCAATTGTTTCTCAGGATCTTGCTGCTATTCAGCGAGTACCTGGCGTTGGTAAAAAAATGGCATCACGTATTGTGTTAGAACTTAAAGAAGCGTTTACTGAAAGTGTACAAATGGACCTTTCAGGAATAATGCAACAGGCGCTTAATACCAAGAAGGCAGTCACGGAAGCGCTGCTTTCTATGGGATTTACTTCAGAAGAAGCAAGCCTTGCGCTTAAAGGCGCTCCCGAAGAAGCTTCTGAAACGGTACTATTGCAGTATGCTTTAAAACGTTTGGGAGAATAATTGGCACATGAATTTGAAATAGAAAGCGCTCTGTTTGAATCGCCGCAGGGCAAGCGTGATGATGCATGGGGTGTGCGGGATGCACAAGTTGCGCGGGATGTGCAGGATGTACAAGACGCGCAGGGTAATCAAGGCGCAGAGGATGCACAAGCTACACTAGACGCGCAGGGTAATCAGCCTGCAGGCACTCAGGCAGAAAATGGAATGCAGGGCGGAAATCAGGATCCGTATGCGCGAGCTTGCTCAGTTTCGCTCACTGAAGATGATTTGGCGCTTGATCGCAGCTTGCGTCCTACTCATCTAAAGGATTATTTAGGGCAAACTAAGGTCAAAGAAAGCCTTTCGATATTAATTAAAGCCGCTCGTGCCCGTCATGACGTGGTGGATCATATTTTGTTCTCGGGCCCTCCAGGTTTAGGTAAAACTACGCTTGCTAGCGTGGTTGCAAATGAGCTAGGAGTACGTATAAAAACAACAAGCGGTCCCGCCATTGAGCGTACGGGTGATTTGGCGGCAATTCTTACTAACCTCGAAGAAGGCGATGTGCTGTTCATCGATGAAATTCATCGTCTTAATCGCATGGTTGAAGAGGTTTTGTATCCTGCTTTAGAGGACTTTGCGCTCGATATTGTAGTAGGTAAAGGTCCTGCTGCGCGTTCCATTCGCTTGGATTTGCCTCACTTTACGCTTATTGGTGCCACCACGCGCACTGGTTTATTGACGGGACCATTGCGTGATCGTTTTGGTATTTCGTTTCGCCTGAATTATTACACGCCTGAAGAATTAGCGCTTATTGTGCGTAGATCTGCTCAAATCTTAGATGTGGACATTCTTGAAGAAGGCGCTCTAGAAATTGCGCGAAGAAGTCGTGGTACTCCGCGTTTAGCGAATCGCTTGCTGAAGCGTGTGCGTGACTGGGCTCAAGTAAAAAACATTCATCCAATTGATGAAGATTGTGCAGCGCAGGCACTTGCATTCTTTGAAGTTGATTCTTTGGGGCTTGATCCGGTGGATAATCGTATTCTTGAGTTGTTGTGCGATCAGTTTGTGGGTCGTCCAGTTGGATTATCTACGCTAGCTTCGGCATTGTCCGAAGAGCCTGATACGTTAGAGGATGTGTATGAACCTTACTTGTTGCAGCAAGGTCTTTTGATCCGCACTCCAAAGGGACGTCAAGCTACCGAACGAGCTTATGCACATTTAGGTATTCCTATACCAGGAGGCCAGTCATAAATGTATCAGCAAGATTATTTGATGCGAATGTTTATACAGCTTGCAATTGCTATGAGGGAAAGTATGCAACGGGCGCGTGGTGAACATGATCCATATGGTGCTGCAACCATGCTAGAGAAATCTCTTGATGATGCTACTGAAATGGATAGCTCATTGCTTTTGCGTATGGCTCCAGAATCAATGGCGGCAATGCTGCAGCTTTCGCAGCCTGATAAGCAATTAATGGAATATATTTCTCGTAGCTTGTTGCTTTCTTCTGAATATTTAAAAGAAGCTGGTCAGGATTCAACTTCCCAATTGCGAAGAGAGCAAGCTTATGCTGTAGCGCAGTCTTTTGACGTTGAGCTTTCCGATGAGAGCATTACTCCTGAAGAATTAGACCGCTTTTTTGACGAAACAAACAAAGCTTAAGATGCGTGCTTAGGCCATTATTGGATTTAATTTCATACATCCATGCAGTAATTCGAAGATTGCTAATACTAGCTTAAAGTCTTCCAAATTCTACTTTTAGGTACGTTTAAGCAATAATTAGCTTCAGTTAACAAATCATCGCTTTTAACCCCTTGACGTCACTGTTAGATAGGGTTAACATTCATGTACTTGTTAGAGACGTCTAACATTTTTGGCACACTACTCTATTTGGAAAAGAGCAAGAACCATGGTTTTGTCCGAAGTTAAGAAAAACGGCGTTTATCACGTAAAGCAGCTCCGTGCATACGATGATGTTCATCGTCATCTTGAAGATCTTGGATTCCTTCCAGGTGAGGCCATTACGGTAATTTCTCGCATTGGCGGAAACCTTATTGTGAACGTAAAAGGATCTCGAGTTGCCTTATCTGCCGAGCTCGCAAAGCATATTACGGTTTAGTTTGAGCGCTGCTATTCATCGTGGTCGCTTTTAGTGGCCGTTTGCTTCTGGAATTGTCGTTTACCTACATGCTGGAAAGGGGGATAGGTGAAAACTCTTAGAGATGTTCATAGTGGCGATACCGTTCAGGTAACAAAGCTCAATGGCACAGGTGCAGTCAAACGTCGCATTATGGACATGGGCATTACGAAAGGGTGCTCTGTTTATGTGCGTAAAGTAGCTCCATTAGGAGATCCAGTTGAAGTAACCGTTCGTGGCTACGAACTTACTTTGCGTAAGGAGGACGCGCAAATGATTGAAGTTGCCTAGTGCTTAGCGTTGTTTGTCCGAAACAGCCAAAGTATACGTGTCAGGTTCGATTTGCATAAGTCGAACAAGGCGTAAGCGATCTTGCAGAAGATTGCATGAAGCTATTCGTTTCAAAACGCTTTTACCCTCTAAAAGCAGGTTAAGTGAGCTTGCAAAACAAGGCGAGTAATTGGCGAAACGTAATTCGCTAAAAACGTAATTCGCTAATATAGTTGGTATAGCTAGCATCATGAAGGCCGACATCTTTTGGGATGTCCTTCAAGGAGATATCAATTAAGGCTAACCAGTAAGGCTGATAAAGCCTTTTTGTTTCAGGCGAAGTTAACCATAACTAACATTGAAAGGATTGGTAATGAGAGTTGCACTTGCTGGCAACCCGAATAGTGGTAAAACCACGTTATTCAACGCCTTAACAGGTGCCAACCAATACGTTGGTAACTGGCCGGGCGTTACGGTTGAAAAGAAAGAAGGCAAGCTCAAGGCTGACAAATCCATTGAGATTACCGACTTGCCTGGCATTTATTCCTTATCCCCCTACACTCTAGAAGAAGTTGTTGCACGTAACTTTATTCTGGGAGAACACCCCGATGCAATCTTGAATATTGTTGATGGCAGCAATCTGGAACGCAACTTGTATCTAACCACTCAGCTTCTTGAGATGGGTGTTCCGGTAATTGTTGCGGTTAACATGATGGATATTGTTCGTCGTAATGGCGACGAAATTCATACCGAACAGCTCGCAAAAGAGCTGGGGTGCAACGTTATTAAAATCTCAGCGCTGAAAAATGAAGGTATTGACGAAGTAGTTAATTGCTTGAAAACTGCTCAGTCTGCAGCGGCTGCAACCCCAATCACTCTTTCTGCTTCTGCAGAGGAAGCCGTTGCTGAAGTTCTGAATCGTCTTCCCGAATCAATTCCTGCTAACCTGAAGCGCTTTTACGCTATCAAGCTTATTGAACGCGACCAGAAAATCAT
This sequence comes from uncultured Eggerthella sp., assembly GCA_900556585.1. Classification (GTDB taxonomy): domain Bacteria; phylum Actinomycetota; class Coriobacteriia; order Coriobacteriales; family Eggerthellaceae; genus Anaerotardibacter. The sequence goes on along the minus strand of USPD01000014.1, from coordinate 8,431 downwards.
TGATTCACTTGCTGGTAGCGCTCCAAACGTTGATGACGTTATCGAAAAGCTTGAAAAAGAAAACGACGATGACTCCGAAAGTGTCATCATTAATGATCGTTATACTTACATTTCTTCGATCATTGAACATTGCCGCGAAAAGAGTAGCAAGTCTTCAGAGATGAGCATCTCTGACAAGATCGACCGTGTTGTAACTAACCGTATTCTGGCTTTGCCAATCTTTGTTATCGTTATGACGCTGGTTTACTACCTGTCAATTTCTACGGTTGGTACCGCAGCAACCGACTGGGCAAATGATTGCTTGTTTGGTGACGGTTGGTTTATAGGTGCTGGCCAGGAGCAATTCGATGAAGACACCGCAGCGTACGAAGATGCTTCTAACAGCGTAGACGCATTCGAAACTGCGGCAATTGAAGAAGGTCTTGACCCCGCATCCGAAAACTTCCTCGCAGAAGCCGAGGCTGCTGGTTTGGTAGGCACCTATGAGGCATACGACGACGAAACCGGTGAAAACAAAATCGTTGAAGTAGATGCTGCTACCTACGAGGAATCGCTCGATGTTTTGGCTCCTTATGCGGGCGATGAAAACGCAATTGCAGCATTTGAAGCTGCTGGCATCGAAGCAGGCCTTGATCCCGAATCGGACACCTTCGTTGACGATGCAGCTGAGGCAGGCATTACCGCAACATATGTAAACGCTGATGGCGAAGAAGCTGAAATTGATGCTGAAGGCTATGCAGCAGAACTTGAAGGCAGTGCACCTGAACCTTCTGATTATGGTACTTGGGTTCCCGGCATTCCTGTTCTTGTTGAGAACGCTTTGGTAGCAGTTGGCGCAGCTGATTGGCTGCAGGCATTGCTCCTCGACGGTGTTGTTGCTGGTGTTGGCGCAGTTCTTGGCTTCGTACCACAGATGCTCGTTCTGTTCTTCTTATTGGCAATTCTTGAGTCCTGCGGTTATATGTCCCGTATCGCATTCATCTTGGACCGAGTATTCCGTCGCTTCGGCTTGTCTGGTAAATCCTTTATTCCAATTTTGGTTGGCACGGGTTGCGGCGTACCTGGCGTTATGGCTTCTCGTACTATTGAGAATCAGAACGACCGTCGTATGACTGTTATGACCACCACCTTTATTCCATGTAGCGCAAAGATGCCTATCATTGCACTGTTCGCTTCCGCAATCTTTGGTGGCGTATGGTGGGTAGCACCTTCTGCTTATTTCTTAGGTCTGGCAGCAATTCTGTGCTCTGGCATTATTTTGAAGAAGACCCGTTTCTTTGCAGGCGACACCGCGCCATTCGTTATGGAGCTTCCTGCATACCACTTGCCAACTATCGGCGGCGTTCTTCGCAGTATGTGGGAACGTGCATGGTCCTTCATTAAGAAGGCTGGTACTATCATTTTCCTAGCATGTATCATTATTTGGTTCATTTCTAGCTACGGCTTTATCGACGGTGCATTCCAGGCTGTTGAAGACCAGAATGATTCTATTTTGGCAATCTTGGGCAGCGCTATTTGCTGGATCTTCGCACCACTCGGTTGGGGCGATTGGCAGGCAGCTTCCGCTACCGTAACTGGCTTGATTGCTAAGGAAAACGTAGTAGGTACCTTCGGTATTCTGTATGCATCTCCTGACGCTGGTTGGTATGAGAATGTGCAGATGGCATTCACCATGGTTTCTGCTTACTCCTTCATGGCATTCAACCTGCTGTGTGCTCCATGCTTCGCAGCTATGGGTGCTATCAAGCGCGAAATGAACAACGTGAAGTGGTTCTTCGCAGCAGTTGGTTACCAGTGCGGCATTGCTTGGGTAGTTGCTCTTTGGGTATACCAGTTCTTTGGTTTACTCACGGGCGAAGTTGCTTTCGGCATCTTCACTGTGATTGCTCTGGCTCTGTTTATCGCATTTCTTTGGTTGCTCTTCCGTCCAAACAAATGGGCTGGCAAAAAGCAGAGTGTTCGCGCTGTTGAGGCAGAAGCTGCAGCGTAATGTTCAAAATGTTGTCTCAGACAGAAGCAACACATGATGTTGTTTCAGGTAGAAGCTGGATCTTGCGTGTATGACGCTGATTCAGGTGCCGGCTATGGAGCAACGTGGAGTTAGGTGATGCATGGCTTGCGACGTGGATGTCTCAATATTTGTAAGAACACTAATGAAGTGCGTTTCTTGCGATAGGCAAGGCTGTTCAGGATGTGTATTTCTTGCGATAACCGAGGCCACTCATGATGTGTGTGGTTCATGCGCCGCACATCGCGTCCATACTTCGCGTCCATACTTCGCGTGATTGTTTTTACTAAGATTTGTAGGCGCCATCACAGAGTGGCGTCTACGAATAATTAAGTCTTTGGTTTAGGTTGGTATACTCGAAGTTAGTTTAGGAACAAAGACAAAATTAGGAATTGGATTCCAAATAAAGAGCCAGAATCCAGGCTGGGAATCTGAATTAATGCTGAACGACTAAATGTAAGTTCGCAAGTTGGATTATTTCTAAACCGAGTGATAGGCCTCCACTAAAGAGGCCGCACAAAACTAGGTGATACATTCTTGTTTAAGGGTGTGTTCCAAAACTCGAGTGATGACGCTCATGAAAGCGAGGCAGGACAAATGACATTAGGCACATTCGTTGTTAGTGCAATTCTTGTTGTGATTGTTGCTGCGATTATCATAAGTATGGTTCGATCTCATAAAGCTGGTAAGCATGTGGGTTGCGATGGCTGTGGCGCATGTGGCTCTGTTGGTGGCGATGCGGTTCATTGTGTTTCGCACGGTTCGGCACATGATTTTGCGCATGTTCATCACGCTTCTGCTTCTTCAGCTCATGCTGGTGTCCATGGCGCGCACGGCGGTGCTCATGGTACGCATGGCGACTCTTGTGCTTGCTCGAGCGTAGAAGACATGATCGCTCGCATGAATGCTGATCTTGCAAAAAGATCAGGCGACAGCAAGTGAACATTAGATACTAAAAGAAGTGGTCTTTGTTATTCCAGCAAGGGCTACTTGATCTTATAGATCCTCTTAAACGTTAGATAGAGTTAAGAAAGATGTTAGATTTCCTCCCTAAACTGATGTTGGGGAGGAATTACTATGGCTCTGATTATCAGTCATCAAAGCGCGCTTGAATATTGGTTGTCGCCTTATGCGCAAAGTGATTTTAAGCCAGATCTTGGCCAAGTACATCTGTTTTCAAATCCGGGCGATCCTTTGATTGAGTTTGCATCTTCTTCTAATTCTGTAGCTGCAAACTCATGGAGTCATGATGATGGTGCGGGAAAGGTGTACGGAAAAGCTAGTTTAATCCATCCTGTCACCTTGCGTCGCAACGGTGTAGAGGCAACTAGTCCTGCCAGTACGGAGATGGTTCATAAATACTTTGAACAGCGAGCAGATATCTATGCAAAACCCTATCATGTGCTTGTGTTTAGCAGGAAAGCACTTAGACAAGTACGTGATACATGCTTTCATCTTTTTTCAACTCGGGTTTCTTCGAATCTGTTCTATCGCTTAGAAAAAGACGTGTATGTGGTTTCACCAGAGCTTTGTTTTCTACAGTTAGCCAGCGTGCTTTCATTGCCTTTGTTAATTAAAGTTGGTTGTCAGTTATGTAGCCAGTTTTCGTTCTATGACAAAGATATTTATTTCCGATTGCCTTTAACGGACAGAAAAACGTTAGCTAAAACAGTAAATAGATTGCATCATTTCAGGGGAGCTCAACTTGCCAATAAGGCATTGCCCTATATTTTTGACAACGGAGCATCTAATCGAGAGATAGCGCTAGCAATGTTGTTATATTTACCTAAAGCATTAGGTGGTTTTGGACTGCCAAAACCACAACTAAATGTTCGAGTAAATATTCCCACTCATTCAAAACATTTATTTACGCATCAGTATTACGTATGCGATTTGTATTGGGCTAATCATGCGGTTGCGGTTGAATATGACAGCGATCAATTTCATACAGGAGCTGATCGTATAGCAAATGATGCTGCAAAAAGAAATGCTCTATCGCTGTTGGGACTGGAAGTTTATACCTTAACAAATGCTCAGTTAAAAGATCTCGACGAGATGGAGCGTTTTGCAAGATTGTTAGCTAAAAAGTTTGGTATCAGATTTCAAACTCCCTATCGATATAACCATCGTGAAAGACAAATAGATCTTACGCGGCAGATATTGTAAATATTCTTGGATTTGTTGTTACTCCTCTGCAAAAAGTGTCGAAGTATATTTTTGTTATCGTCTAGAGACATTAAAAATGCCTTATTTTGAGTGAATTAGGGCTCAAAATAAGGCATTTTGTCCTCTAGGACGGATTGGAATATATACTTCGACACTTTTTGCAGAGGAGCGGGCATGATTTAGTGTAGAAAGTTAGCACCGCAAAGATAGATGCTTTGTTCTCATGCTTGAACAAAGCATCCCTTAAGGCGCGCATACGGCGCGTATGTGGTTTTGATTGATGAACAGTGTCTCAAGGCGTGTGTGCAGCATACGCGGTTTTGGTGTATAAACACGCATCACTGAAGGCGTGCGCATGGCTTCAGTGATGGACATCGTGTCGCTGAAAGAGAGTATGCAGTTTTAGCGGATAAACATCGCGTCACCAAAAGAAAGCATGCGATATTTACGCTTAATGGCGTGGCGGTAGGCTTTCATGATGTTTTCGCGTGTAGAAAAAGCAGAAACAAGCATCATGAGAGTAGAGCGAGGTACATGGAAGTTGGTAATCAAGCCATCTACCACCTTAAACTCGTAACCTGGCAAGATATAGAGGCTTGTTGCCTCGCGGTCGCGAGCGATTAATCCACGATCAGTATCCCAAGCAGATTCAAGACTTCGCACGCTTGTTGTGCCAACTGCAATAACGCGACCACCCTGATCTTTGGTGCGTTTAATTGCATCAACAGTTCGTTGTGGAACGGTATAACGCTCGGTATGGATTTGGTGATCATGCGGATTGTCTTCTTCAACAATACGGAAGGTATCTAACCCAACCTCAAGATGTACGGTTTCCCAACCAATACCTTTAGATTTTATACGCTCAATTAATTCAGGCGTGAAGTGAAGGCCTGCGGTTGGTGCTGCCGCAGAGCGCTCTTCATGAGAATAGACTGTTTGATAGAGTTCTTCGTCGCCGGCATAATTTTTGATGTAAGGAGGCAGGGGAGTGTGTCCCACCGCATGAAGCGCTTCATCGAGCGAAGGTAAGGTTGTGACCAGATGTACTAAGCGCTCGCCCTTTTGTGCTCCCTCTACCCAGTCGATAATCTCGGCGCTAAGAACAATGTCATCCTTTGATTGGGAAGTGCTGTTCGAGTCGGACACATTTTGATTCTTGCCGCCTGCATCACTGGCAACAAAATCAACGATTGCGCCAGGTTTCAAGCGCTTGCCTGGGCGAACAAGCGCTTCCCAGGTTGCTTCTTGATTAGTGCGGGTGGCTCCTTGCTTAGCTTCGCGCAGTAAGAACACTTCAGCAGTGCCGCCTGTCTCGCGTTTATGTCCAATTAGACGTGCGGGCATTACGCGTGTTTCATTTGCAACCAGTAAATCGCCAGGTTGCAGATAATCAATAATGTCCTTAAAGATTTTATCTTCAAGAGTTCCCGTGTCGCGTTTCATTACTAAAAGACGGCATTCGTCGCGAATGGATGCTGGTTCCTGCGCGATTAATTCCTCGGGCAAATCGTAATCAAAATCATCAGTGGTTAAAGCTTCCAATTTGGCTCTTCTCTCTTCTTCCTTTTTCTTCTTGCGGGCGGCTTTGCGAGCTGCCCGCTCGGCCTGTGCTTCTTTATCGGAAAAAGCGCACCCACAATAATTCTGACGATACATGCCAATATCGCGGCTGCGTTTTGTTGCGTTCGGATAGTAAGGGCGATAGTCCTCGAAAACAGCGGTAAGTCCTTCGTGTAGTGAAGCGGCACGCTCGAGTTCTTCTTTGATTATAGAAGTGTATTGATAGGGACTTACACTTAAAGTTGTGCCGATTGCGTCATACCCATGATCGTGAGCATAGCGCGCCAGCTCTTCTAGGCGAAGGCGATAGCAAGCTCGGCAGCGGTCGTCGCGGTTGTTGTAAAGGTGGGCGAATCTTGGATCGCGAACGGGATCGAATTCAGGATCAATGCCGGTTTCGTAAGTAGCGTGTGCTTTTAAGGTTGAGGCAGCGACAGGAGCAAGTGTGCTTTCGAGATTTGTTGTTGGGGTGTTGGCAAAGTTTGCAGCAGAGACAGTGACAGAGTTTTTGGTAGAAATTGCTGCAGAATATACGGTAGTCGCGTTTTCATTATCTGAAATTTTTACAGCACTATTGTTGTGTGTATTTGTATTAAAATCAGAATTGGTAATAGCTGCTGTTTTTGTTTTTCCAAAAATTACCTTTCCTGTGTTTGGTGCTTTTTGCATTAAACTCGATAAAACAGCAGCATTACCAGGTGATTCAATTATATGTTCTTCCTGTAACGCATTATTGCGCGATCCGTCCAGATTATCGTCAAATGTATTAATAATGTGGCAAAAGGTGCTAGTCTGACTTTTTGAGTCACTGAAATTAGCAAGATCGTTGCCGGGTATGCTGGTAAAACTGTTGTCGGAACTATTATTTGCGGGCTCATCATTGATTTTGGCATCGATCCCAGCTTTAGGTTTGATAGTTGTTTCAACTTCTGGCTTAGTATCAGCCTCGCAACCAGGCAAATCATCAGATAATTCGCTGGGTCTCCAAGCCTCACGAATCACTTCTTGCCAGCGTTCGGGCTCATATGGTCCTTTGATCACGGGGATGCCTTGGCTTTTCGCCCAGTCCAAAAGCGTAGACAAACGATGCTGATATTCGTCAGCAGGCGCAATATTGGAATTCATGTATGCAATAGTTATGTCGTGGCCCGCCTCCTGTAAAAGCCTTACAGGTTCCAACGAGCATGGACCGCAGCATGCGTGAAGTAGTAATTTCATAAGTTCGTCATACGCTCCTTTCAGCGTACTCTATACTAGCATCTGATTAAGATATTTCGACGCGTATAGGAAGGAATGCCACAATGCCGCAACGAGCTTACAAGGCAGTCTTCTTTGATTTGGACGGAACATTGCTACCCGTTGACATGGACGGGTTTTTGAAGGCGTATTTCGAAGCACTTGGAAAGTATGCTGCCGAACACGGCTATGATCCAAAAACTTTTACTGATGCACTCAATAAGGGTGTACGCGCCATGATTACTGAAGAGGGCGGTCGCAACGACGAGCGCTTTTGGCGTACGTTTTGTGCCATCATGGGCAATGAGAGGAATACCTACGAGCAGTTGATAGATGACTTTTACAATGGTGCGTTTGATGAATTGGGCACACTTATTACACCTACGCCCGAATCCGCTCAGGTGCTTAAGGTGTTGAAGGAAAAAGGATATCGTCTGTACTTAACTACCATGCCGTTGTTTCCGCGTGTTGCGGTGGAAAAGCGCGTGCAGTGGGCTGGGTGCGATCCACGAGTTTTTGAGCGCATTACTACTTACGACAATTCAACCAGTACAAAGCCTCATTTGGAGTACTATCGCGAAAATGTTGAAGCTATTGGTTTGAAGCCTGAAGAAATATTAATGGTGGGAAATAATACGCGCGAAGATTTGGCGGCGATGAAGTTGGGGCTGGATGGTTATCTGGTAACCGATTGGCTGCTAAATCCTGATGATTTTGACATCGAAACCGTAAAGCATGGATCGATGTCGGACTTTTTGCAATTTGTGAAGGCGTTGCCTGAATGTGAAAACGGTGAACAGGTCAAACGATCCGCAACATCTGACGAACAAGTCAGCCAGCCAGCTGCGCTTGGCGAACAGGGAGGGCAGTCTACAACGTCTTGCTCTGAGGGTCGGGGCGATCAAGATGCGATGCCTGGCGAGCAGAAAGAACAGCCCGCGGGGCTGGCAAGTGCAGTTACGTCCGCCGACTACTCTAATCAAAGTGCAGGTGATCGCTAATGACGCTTTTTAACTTCACGCTTGAAGCTCAATCTGGTCACGCTCGTGCCGGTCTATTTGAAACCGCGCATGGCACCGTGCGCACACCACTGTTCATGCCGGTAGGTACCAGTGCAACAGTTAAGGGTATCCGCCCGCAAATGCTTAAAGAATTAGGCGCTCAAATCGTGCTTTCCAACACGTATCATCTTTCACTGCGTCCTGGGGCGGATCTCATCGCGGAAGCAGGCGGTTTACACAAATTCATGGCGTATGATGGTCCTATTCTTACTGATTCGGGTGGTTTTCAAATTTTCTCGTTGGCCGACACTCTTAAGCTTGATGATGACGGCGTAACCTTTTCGTCTATTTATGATGGCAGCAAAATCCGCTGGACCCCTGAAACAAATATGGACATCCAACAAAAGCTTGGCGCGGACATTATTATTTCTCTCTAATGCACTGTAACCTTACTTATCGT
>USPD01000013.1 GCA_900556585.1 uncultured Eggerthella sp. | reverse complement strand
TTATTTCTCCGTGTTCCATTTTTCCACGGACGTGATGTTCGGATTTTACAGGAAGCTCTTTCGGCTCTTGGATTTTCGTGTGGTGACGAAGATGGCATTTTCGGCGTTCATACTGAAGATGCGGTTCGTCGCTTTCAGCTTAATATGGGCCTTCCTTCAGATGGCATCGTGGGTGCTTTTACTTTTAAAGCACTTATTAACTTGCAGCATTCTTGGAAAGGTAAGGATTCTTTTACGAGCATGCCCCATCTTGGCTTTGCTCGTGCATCGGAGGCATTGGAATCAACCTTTATTTGCTTGTATGGAGTAAATGAATTTACTCGTTCAGTAGCTGCTCGTATGTCAAACCTTGCTTTGGCAACTAATCCAACATCAAAGGTTATGAGCGCGGATTCTCTTTTAGTTCCACCAGAAGGGAGCACTCTGTTTGTGCAAATTTTGGTAGGAAAAGAAAATCCTGCAACAGTTGTACCAATCGTTGAATTCGATAAAGAAGAAAGCTTAGGCGTTCGTATGGCGCAGGCAATACAGGCGACTGAGCATCACGACCGTCGTATTGCAGTTCGGCTTCCGAATGAAGGTTGGGAAGATGCTGGCGTTGCTCGATCGGCTCAACATTATGCCATTGTTTTATTGGATGCGCTTTGCAGTGCGCTTTTAGCTCTTGAATAATATATGCGACTTACCATGTAACAAACCCCTTCCCTGTGGAGGGGTTTGTTTATTTCTGTTTGGCGTTTACGTTGTAATGACTGTTATACTGAGGGACAAATCGATAAATTAAGGGAAAGGCGTTCATTGAAAGCATCAGCACTTATCCTTGCTGCGGGTGCAGGCACTCGTATGAAATCGTCAAAACCCAAAGTTGTACATGAGATTTTAGGCAAACCTCTTGTTCGTTGGGTAGTAGATGCGGCACATAAAGCCGGCATCGATTCAATTGTAAGTATTGTTGGTCATGGTCGTGATCAGGTAGAGCCTCTCTTAACCGATACCACAACAGTAGTTCAAACTGAGCAACTTGGTACTGCTCATGCCGTGCTGGTTGCACGCGAGGTATTGGCGGGTGCTTCAGGCTCTCTCGTTGTTCTTACGGGTGATTCTCCGCTTGTTCGCCCTGAAACTATTCAGGAATTAGTTCGTACTCGTGAAGAAAACAATGCTGCAGTTGTTGTACTTACCATGGAAGCTCAAGATCCTTTTGGATATGGCCGCATTGTTCGTGATAACAAGGGTGATGTTCTAGAAATTGTTGAGCAAAAAGACTGCACGCCCGAGCAGGCTGAAATCGCAGAGTGCAATTCTGGTTTCTATTGCTTTGATATTGATCTTTTATTTTCTGCTCTTGAAGAAGTTTCTACCGATAATGCTCAAGGTGAATATTATCTAACCGACGTTTTGGGGATTGCTCGTAGTCGTGGTCAGCGCGTAATGGCCTGCAAAGCGCAGGATCCTACTGAGTGCCTGGGAGTGAATTCACGTATTCAGCTTACACAGGCAACTGAAATACTGCAACAGCGTATAAATGAAGCCCATATGGCAGCTGGCGTTACTATGATGGATCCGAAAACCACTTGGATTGGTCCTGATGTAACCATTGAACAAGACGTTGAACTTCTTCCCATGACGTTTTTAATGGGCTCTACTTCTATTGCAACGGGCAGTGTTATTGGTCCTAATTCACGTTTAACTGATGTAGTAGTTGGTCCGAATTGTACTGTCGAAGAAACTGTTGGCATCGAAACTACCATGGAAGAAGGCGTTACCTGCGGTCCTCGTGCTTACTTGCGCCCTGGTACGTATCTTTGTGAACATTCAAAAGCGGGTACCCATGTTGAGATTAAAAAATCTACTATTGGTCCTGGCTCTAAGGTACCTCATTTGTCCTATATTGGAGATGCAACGCTTGGCAGTAATGTCAATATTGGAGCAGGTAGCATTACTTGCAACTATGACGGCGAAAAGAAATGGCCTACCATTATTGGTGATAACTGCTTCGTAGGAAGCGACGTTATGATGGTTGCGCCTGTCAACCTCGGTGATAACTCGCTTATTGGAGCGGGTTCTGTTATTACAAAAGATGTTTCAGCGGGAGCTCTTGGTTTAGGTCGCGCCCGCCAGACGGAGATCGAACATTGGAACGAAAGGAAAAAGAGCAAATGAGCAATATGACAAAAACCATGGCGATCTTCGCGGGCTCAACTGCCCCCGATCTTGCCGAGGAAATTGCAACAAAATTAGGCACAACCTTAGGCAATGTAAAGCTTGAGAAGTTTTCCAACGGTGAAATTTATGCACGTTACCTGGAAAGCGTTCGTGGCGCGGATGTGTTTATTGTTCAATCAACATCCACTCCTAATGTAAACGAAGCCCTTATGGAACTTCTCATTATGGCTGATGCCGCAAAGCGTGCTTCTGCACGTACGGTTAACGCAGTAGTTCCTTGCTATGGATATGCTCGTCAGGATCGAAAAGCGGCCGCACGTGAACCAATTACCGCAAAACTGGTTGCAAACCTGATGACTGTTTCAGGTATTGATCGCATGATTACTATCGACTTGCATCAAGGTCAGATTCAGGGTTTCTTTGATACTCCAGTTGATCACTTAACAGCACTTCCTATCTTTGCTGATTACTTCAAGAAAAAGGGATTAAATCCTGACAAACTTTGTGTAGTAAGTCCTGACGTAGGTCGTGCAAAGGCAGCAAAGAAATTATCTGATATGCTCCACGCAGACCTGGCTATTATGCACAAGGGTCGTCCTGGTCATAACAAGGCAGAAATTACTGCGTTGATTGGCGATGTTAAGGACAAGATCTGTATCGTAAACGACGATATTATCGACACGGCAGGCACGCTGTGTGCGGCAGTTGCAACCTTGAAAGAAAAGGGTGCTGATAGGGTATTTGTATGTGCTAGCCATCCAGTATTTTCCGGGCCAGCATATGAACGTTTGGAAAATTCTCAAATTGAAGAGGTAGTAGTTTGCAACACTATTGCGGTTCCGGAGGATCGTCAGACAGGCAAAATCCGTGTTATATCGGTTGCTCCGTTGCTGGCAAGTGCAATTAGTAACGTTTATGCAAATGAATCTGTTGCTTCCTTGTTCGATCCGGAGTTTGCACTGTAATGCAGGTTATTGTTGGATTAGGTAATCCTGGCGAAGACTATGCCCACACTCGTCATAATGCTGGGTTTGAAGTAATTGATTTACTTGCTCAGCGTTGGGGTGTTTCTTATTGGAAAAATGCGTGTGGTGCGCTGGTGGGCGAGGCGAAAGTTCGTCTAAAGTCAGGGGAAGTTCAAAAAGTAATTTTGGCAAAGCCTCAAAGCTTTATGAATCTTTCAGGGGGACCAGTATCGCATCTGTGTCGCGATTATGAAGAACGTCCTGAAGAACTGATTGTTATTCATGATGAACTTGATATTAGTCCCGCTACGGTGCGTGTTAAAAAGGGTGGTGGCCATGCAGGACATAATGGTCTTCGCTCTATTATTGATAAGTTAGGAACGCGCGATTTTCTGCGAGTACGTGTTGGTATTGGACGTCCTCCGGGAAAAATGAGTGTAGTAGATTTTGTGTTGCAGGCTCCGAGAAAAGAAGCAAAAGACGATTTTGACGAGTCCTGTTATAAGGCAGCAGATGCTGTAGAGTCGCTGCTCAATGACGGGCTAGAGCGTACTCAAAATACCTTTAATAGATAGACATATTACCGTTTAGCATCAAAGGGCTTCTCTTGTTTTTGAGAAGCCCTTTTCTTGTGCGACAATAGGAGGTGAGAAAAGAAATTATGATAGGTATGAGATTATGAACGCGCGTATTAATTTAGCTACGGCTGACGAAGTCGTGGTACATCGTATTGCTGAAAAACTTAATTTGCCTCATTTTATTGCAGCTACGCTTGTGACTCGAGGTATTGATACTCCTCAGGCAGTAGATACTTTTTTACATCCTAGTTTAGAGAGGGATTGGCAAGATCCTTACCTTATTGAAGGGATGGATGAAGCAGTTGATCGTATTGCTTCGGCCATTCAAAATGAAGAACATATTTTGGTATATGGCGACTTTGACTTAGATGGCGTATCTGCAACTACGCTTATGACTCGAGGGCTTCGTGCTTGTGGCGCGCAGGTAACACCTTTTATTCCGTTGCGCTTTGAGGAAGGGTATGGCTTATCCGATGCCTCAATTAAGCGAGTAGCTTCTTATGAACCTAAACTTGTTGTTACAGTAGACAATGGCATTGCAGCCAAACGTGAAGTGCAGCTTTTGCTTGACCAAGGTATTGATGTGGTTATAACTGATCATCATGAACCGGCTGATTTGGTTCCTGTTGGCGTTCCTGTTGTTGATCCTAAGTGTGGAGACAATCCGAGTGCTCTATTGGCTGGTGCTGGAGTGGCTCTAAAGGTTATGCAAGCGGTTGGATCACGTTTTGGTAAGCCGAATTTATGGTGCGAATTAATTGACCTGGCCACATTGGGCACTGTTGCAGACCTTATGCCGATGCGTGATCAAAATCGTGCATTGGTAAGTGAAGGCCTTCGCATGATTAATGAAAACCCACGTCCTTGTATTGCCGCTTTGCTGGGTGAATCAGGCTTCGCAGACAAGCCAGTAACATCTTCGAATCTAAGCTTCACTATGGTTCCTCGTCTTAACGCCGCAGGAAGAATGGGTAACGCTCAGCTTGCCCTTGATTTATTAATGAGTGATGATTTTGCAGAATCGGCTCATCTTGCGTCCGAATTGGAAGACACCAACACGCGCAGAAGAGGCATTGAAGCGGAATTGGCCGAAGTGGCAAGTGCTCAGGCAGAACAAGTGTTCAAAGGACAACGTGCGCTTGTGGTTGCTGGCGAAGGTTGGCATGAAGGAGTAAAGGGTATTGTTGCTTCGCGTTTGGCTAATCGCTATGGCGTTCCTACGTTGTTGTTTACTATTGAAGGCGATGAAGCGCATGGTTCTGGCAGAAGCGTTGGTGAAGTTAATTTATTCCAAGCAGTATCAAGTTGTCAGGATATTTTGGTGCGATTTGGTGGGCACCACGCTGCGGTAGGAGTTACCTTAAAAGCGGATAAAATTTCTGAATTTACTGAGCGTCTTTGTAACTATATGGACGCATTACCTCCTGAGGACTTTATTCCACGGATTGATGTGGATGCTTCTCTTGATTTGGGCGAATTAACTATGGCAAATGTTGAAAAGCTTGATTTATTGGCTCCCTTTGGTCAGGAAAACCCGAGCCCACACTTTCTTGCACATGGCATCATGATGGCGGGTGGTCGTGCGGTAGGAGCAGACAAGAATCATTTGTCATGTACGCTTACTGATGGAAAACATTCGCTCAATTGCATCATGTTTCATTGTTCTGATACTCAGGCGCTGCTCAATTGTTCTTGTGCTCTTGATGCGGTATTTGAATTGCAAATTGATACTTGGAAGGGGCGTCGTTCCGTTAAAGCGGTGGTTTCTTCATTGAAGCCTTTAGCTCCTTGTGCTGCCCTGGAAGCTTGTTTGGAGGATGATGATAAGAGGTTTGTGACGGGTCTCATTGCGGCAGGCATGACTGAGCGTGATATGTGCGATACACCTGAATGGCAATCGCCCGATTCCGATAGAGCGTTGTGGGCTCAACATGCAAAGCAAAATCCTCAGGCGTTTAGAAATGATCTAGTGCAAGCTTTCTTAGGCGAAGGGACCTTGCATGAAGCGCAGCAAAAAACACTCGATTTGTTAGATGCAGGACATTCTGTTCTCGCAATCATGGGAACAGGACGTGGAAAGTCGCTCATTTTCCAAATTCATGCAGCCGAACTAGCCTTAATTAAGCAGGAAACCAGTTTATTTGTATATCCACTACGTGCGTTAGTAGCAGATCAGGCATTTCACTTAGAGCGCACCTTAGGTTCTTTCGGATTGACAATTGGTGTGCTTACGGGAGCAACGCCTTTGCAAGAACGTAATCAAGTTATGACTGATTTAGCTACAGGCGAACTTGATATTTTGCTTACAACACCTGAATACTTTGATTTTCATGCCGAAGAACTAGCTCAGGCATCAGCAATTGGATTTGTTGTTATTGATGAAGCTCACCATGTAGGAACCTCTAAGGCAGGTTTTCGCCCCTCATATGTGCATTTAGGACAATCGGTAGCGCGATTGGGTAATCCTCAAGTTTTAGCAGTTACCGCAACGGCTGATACAGCAGTTGCAGATGAAATTCGACAAGCATTTAGCCTTGATGAAGTGGTATTTGATAACACCGAGCGTGCTAATTTGCAGGTAATTGACCAGCGAAATACCAAGAAGCGTGAACGCTATTTGGCAAGCTTAGTAGCTCAAGGAGAAAAGACCCTTATTTATGTAAATTCTCGCATGGAAAGTGTTGCTCTTGTACGTCGTTTGCGTAAACAAGAACCCCATATTGCTTCTTTGATTGGTTTTTATAATGCAGGGCTTTCTCGTATGGAGCGTCAGCGTGTAGAAGCGCTCTTCCGTGAAGGTGGGCTGCAGGTGCTCGTTGCGACTTCTGCATTTGGCGAAGGTATAGATATTCCCGGCGTTCGCCATGTAGTGTTGTATCACCTGCCTTTTAGTGAAGTGGAATTTAATCAAATGAGTGGACGTGCTGGACGTGATGGCGAAACAGCACATATTCATTTGCTATTTAGTAAAGCGGATGTCCGCTTAAACGAAGAGTTGCTTCATGGTATAGCTCCAAACCATGACGAAATGGCGCAAATCTACCGCAGTCTGCGCGCATTGCAGCAAGGAGAAGGACAATCTTTCTTCACGTATGATGCGGAAGATATTGCGCGTCGTTCAACACGCTTGTTTGGTAACACCGTAACGTCAAGGCAGGTAAGCTTGGGGGTTGCGGTATTTGAAGAGTTGGGTCTTCTTGAAAGTAAAACAGAAGAAACCTCACAGAGTGATGGTACTACTCATCGAATATATGTCGTAGACTATAAAGGTAAAGTTGAATTGAGCGATAGTGTGCAGTATCGCGAAGGTTTAGACGAATACGACTCATTTATGGCATTTAAAGACTGGGTGTTGGGGAGTTCTGTGGATCAGTTGCAAGACCGCATTAGGCATCCATTACTTCCGTACGATGATAACGGAGAGGGGAGGTAGATCATGGCTAATTCTTCTCATGTCCATCAAGTGGGCTTGGTGCCTTCGGCTGTTGATCCCACTATTAAATCATCCACTTCTGCTCCTGTTGGTTCCGATCCTAAAGAAAGGTTTTTGGAGCTGGAGCGTTTAACCTCTTCGTATTTGGATGATCCTGATCGTGCCTTATTGGAAAAGGCATTTCGCTTTGCTGATGAAATGCATGCTGGTCAGAAGCGCAAGTCGGGTGAGGCTTTTGTTATCCATCCTGTCGAAGTTGCCATTATTTTGGCTGATCTTCATATGGATGTTGAAACCTTATGTGCTGCGTTGTTGCATGATACGGTAGAAGATACCGCAGCAACAAAGGAACAGGTAGCTGAGCTTTTTGGCAAAGCGGTTGCTAACTTGGTAGATGGTGTTACCAAAATCACTAAGTTATCTGTTGAAACGCTTTCTGATGAACAAGCGGAAACGTTTCGTAAGATGCTTATTGCCATGAATAAAGATATTCGCGTTGTGGTTATTAAGTTGGCGGACCGCTTGCATAATATGCGTACCTTATCGGCATTGCGTGAAGACAGGCGTATTTTTAAAGCGCGTGAAACTCTAGAGATTTATGCCCCTATTGCTCATCGTTTAGGCATTAGCTCAATTAAGTGGGAACTTGAAGATTTGGCATTTTTCTATTTGGAGCCAACGAAATTTAAGCAAGTTTCTCGAATGGTTGCTGAAACACGCAAGGAACGCGAAGAATACCTGG
Source organism: uncultured Eggerthella sp. (assembly GCA_900556585.1). GTDB lineage: Bacteria > Actinomycetota > Coriobacteriia > Coriobacteriales > Eggerthellaceae > Anaerotardibacter. The sequence goes on along the minus strand of USPD01000013.1, from coordinate 19,744 downwards.
AATCTATTATTGAAATTCTTCGCGGTGAAATGGACAAAATTGGCGTTGAAGCTCAAATTATGGGCCGCCCAAAGCATTTGTATTCCATTTACCAAAAAATGACGAAACGCGGTAAGGGCTTTTCAGAAATTTATGACCTTAGTGCCGTTCGTATCATTACTACTTCTGTGAAAGATTGCTATTCGGCGCTTGGTGCGGTACATAGTTTATGGCATCCAATGCCTGGTCGCTTTAAAGATTATATTGCTATGCCAAAATTTAATATGTATCAAAGCTTGCATACGACGGTTATTGGTCCTACGGGTAGGCCTCTTGAGGTGCAAATTCGCACCGAAGAAATGCACCGTATGAGTGAGTATGGTGTTGCGGCTCATTGGCGCTACAAAGAAAAGGGTGGCAAGGGATCCGATTCGTTTGATAAGCAAATTGCTTGGCTCCGTGAAATGGTTGACTGGCAAGATGAAACGAAAGATTCTCGCGAATTCTTGAAGTCTTTAAAGACTGACCTTGACCCGAAAGAGGTATTTGTTTTTACCCCTAAGGGCAAGGCAATGAGCTTGCGTTTTGGTTCGACTCCTGTTGATTTTGCGTATGCTATCCACACAGAAGTTGGCCATCATTGCGTGGGAGCAAAGGTTAATGGCTCTATCGTTCCGTTAAGCTATCAGCTCCAAATGGGTGATCGTGTTGAAATTCTTACGCAAAAAAGTGCTACGCCTTCACGTGATTGGCTCAATATTGTAAAAACGCCTTCTGCACGTTCAAAGATCCGCTCATATTTTTCCAAGATGAGTCGCTCTGACGATTTACAAACAGGACGCGACAAACTTGTTCATGAGATGAGAAAGCATGGGCTGGGGCTTTCTTCAGCGCAAAGTATGCGTGCTATGAAGCAAGTTGCTGAAGCAATGGGCTTTAAGAGTGCTGATGATATGTTGGTAAACATTGGTTCGGGCAAAGAAAATCCTATCCATGTTGCCAATCGCATGCTCAAGATTTTGGTAGACAAGGGAACAGAAGAAGCTGAAAAGCCTTTAATGGGTATGTCTGCTTCAGCAACAGGCAAAATGCCTCCTATGCTTACAAGCGTAAAGCGTCCTAAAAAGCATGAGACTCATGCTTCTAATGGCGTAGTAGTGCGCGGCATTGATGATGTGCTGGTTCGTTTGTCTCGTTGTTGTAATCCAGTACCAGGAGACAAAATTATTGGCTTTGTGACGCGTGGTCGTGGTGTATCGGTTCATCGTGATGATTGTCCTAATGCTGCAGAACTTAAGCAACATCCAGAACGTATTATTGAAGTTCATTGGGAAGATGAAGCAGTGCCTGATGCGATATACAATGTTGAAATTATTGTTGAGGCGCTTGATCGTATGAATTTGTTGCTGGATGTCGCTTCTGTTTTGTCCGAATATGGTGCAAATATGCTCAATGTGTCAACGACAACCCATCGTGACGGTATGGCTGAAATGCGTTTCTTGTTCCAAATTTCAGATATTAGCAAAATCGAGCGTATTCTTTCCAAGCTACAAGCGGTAGAAGGGGTATTTGATGCACGCCGCATGATGCCAGGCGCTACATCGAAATAAGTTTTGGCACCAATCTAATTTGACGAAGGGATTCGTTTATGAAAGTACAAGTTAAGCGCAAGGGTTCGAACTTGGTGGTAACGGGCGCTTGTGTAGATATTGAATATACGGTACAAGGTCCTATTGCCAATAATACGTATGTAATTTCTGATGATCAGGCGACATTTGTTGTGGATCCTTCTCATGACGTAGATGCCATTATGTCACTGGTAGGGAATCGCAACATCGATGCAATTGTGTTGACTCATCACCATGCTGATCATGTTAGTGCTCTAAAAGAGCTAAAGGATAAAACAGGCGCTACAGTATATGCTTCTGCTATTGACGCGCCTGTTATAGAGAATCAGCCTAAAGGTTTTCCGCCAGCAGAATCATGCAAGGTGGATGTAAGGCTTAATGATAAAGACACCTTAAAGCTTGGCAATATGGCATGGAAAGTAATCTTGACACCTGGTCATACGCCGGGAGGTATTTGCCTGTTCTTAGAATCTGATAAAGGTAAGTACTTAGACGGGGCTAATGTTTTAATCTCTGGCGACACGCTTTTTTGCGGTTCTATAGGACGAACTGACTTTGAAGGTGGAAACGATAGACAGATGCGTGCATCTTTGCGTCGTTTGTCTCAACTTCCTAATGATACCTTGGTGTTGCCGGGCCATAATTCGCTTACTACGATTGCTGATGAACAACGTCGAGTATTTGCATATTTCTGTTAAAAGAAACTCCCTAAGCGTTTACAATTGTTACGTATGAGTAAACTGTAAGCGTATCGGGGGGATCAAATGGCAAAGCTAACGAAAAAAGAGTTGAAGAAGAAAAAGAAAAAGTTCGATTATTATGATGCTTTTGAATCTCAGGCAGCGCTTGCAGTAAAGGAAGCAAAGCTTTTAAAAGAAATAGTTGATAGCTTTGAATCCGTAGAGCAGGTTGAATCGCGCTTGGAGCGCGCTCATGCGCTTGAACGTGAAGCAGATGAAGTTTGTCACGGAATTTTTGAAAGCCTGATAACTGACTTCGTCACACCTATTGATAGGGAAGATGTTATTGGTATCGCAGAAAACCTTGATGAGGTAATTGATCTTACGGAAGAAATTATTCAGCGCTTTTATATGTACGATATTCACTTTATGCACGAAGATGCAAAAAAGTTTGTGAAGCTAATTGTTTCTTCTTGCGAGGCATTATCAAAGGCAATGGCAGATTTTCGTAACTGTAAAAAGTCAAGCAAATTCAAGTCGCTTGTTTATCAAGTTAATGAATTGGAAGACGAAGCGGATGAACTCTATATCAAGCTTATTCGTCAGCTTTATACCGAAGAGCGCGAGCATACTATGCGCGTAATTGTATGGACTCGTTTGCTTGATGCAATGGAAGATTGTGTTGATCAATGCGAATTAGTTGCGAATAAGATGAATATGGTAATGGTGAAATACGCATAACAACATAGAACCATTGAATGCTTGCGCAACGGTTTTGTGCTTACTGCGGCGGCATCGTACTTACTTGTACGGTGTCGCCGTTCCGTTTCTTTGACGTGGACTACCGTACATAATTCAATTCGGACGCAACTGTTTTCTTTTGTTAATATGTATTCATTGCTCTCACGTAAGAAAGAAGACAATGTCGTTAATAGTTTCAAAATTTGGAGGCACTTCAGTAGCTTCTCCAGAAAGAATTAAAAACGTAGCTAAACGCCTTATTGCTATGAAGCAACAAGGACATGATGTAGTGGCGGTAGTGTCTGCTATGGGCAAAACAACTGATGAATTAGTTGGATTGGCGGCAGCATTAAACGATCATCCTACTAAACGTGAAATGGATATGTTGCTTTCCACAGGCGAACAGGTAAGCATGTCTTTGCTTGCTATGGCAATTCAGGCTCTTGGTTATAACGCGGTTAGCTTTACTGGCTGGCAAGCTGGCATTACAACCGATAACAATTTCTCCAGTGCAAAAATTGAAGACATTGATGCCGATAAGATTCGTAAGGCACTCGATACGGGAGCGATTGTTGTTGTTGCTGGATTCCAAGGCATTTCTGAAGTAGGTGATATCACAACGTTAGGACGTGGTGGTTCTGATACCACTGCTGTTGCACTTGCTTATGGTATTAATGCTGATGTTTGCGAAATCTATTCCGATGTTGAAGGTATCTATACGGCAGATCCTCGCGTAGCACCACGTGCTCGAAAACTAAGCTGTATTTCATATGATGATATGCTTGAGCTCTCCAGCGGTGGAGCTGGTGTTTTGCAGGCACGCGCAGTGGAATTTGCTCGTAAATATAATGTTGTCATTCATTCTCGTTCTGCTTTCTCTGATGAAGAAGGCACACTTATCAAGGAGGTTGTTCCTTCCATGGAGCAGGCAGTTATTTCTGGTATTGCACACGATACATCTGAAATGAAAATTACCCTACGTGGTCTTCCTGATGAATTAGGTATTGCAGCACGGGTATTTTCTATTCTTGCTTCGAGCGATGTTTCGGTTGATATGATCATCCAAAACGTAACCAATGATGGTAAAGCTAATATTTCTTTCACCTTCCCTGGATCTCAGAAAGAACAAGCTGAATCAGCGGTAGAACGTATTACGCAGCAGTTTGGTGCTACGTCTTTGCTGGATGACAATATTGCTAAAGTGTCTCTGGTTGGCACTGGTATGAAATCAAGTCCTGGTGTTGCCGCTAAAGCATTTGCGGCGCTGGCTGAAAATCATGTCAACATCATGATGATTTCAACAAGCCCAATTCGTATTTCTGTTGTTGTTGAAGGAAGTCAGGTTCAAACAGCGGTTCGTTGTTTGCATACCGCTTTTGGTCTTGATTCCGATAGCATTTTTGAAGAAACTCAGCTTTCTCCTGAAGAAATTGCAGCAAAAATGGCAAAGGGCCGCTAATTGCAGAGTCGTTGTCAAAGGGTTGGGATCCTGCTTCTGTTTCAAATGAGTAGTACTAATTGAACAGATTATCGTGTTGCACAATAGCAAGTTCCTCAAGGGCAGCTGAAGCGTCACTTTCTTCTTTTTGCCAATACCAAATTCCTGCCGAATCTTGATACCCATTAAGATTTATGGCAGGAATTTCTTGTTCTATGGCCTTATTGAAAGCGAAATATTCATCTAGGGGAAGCCCTGATGCTTTCAATACATTTGATCCAAGATAATTAAGGCTTAAATCGGCAGTATTTCCTGTACCATACACTTTGCGTAATTCTTCGTTGTTGGTCCAAATTATGTAAGGCGTGTTGTAGCGCATTTGAGTTTCTTCGATGCTGAATTCAGAAACTGGCTTATCAAGCGATGCCTGGGCAAGTTCATCAGCGAAACCTGGTTGATGATCGCCAAACATGCATACAATGACAGACCGATTAATGTTTTTGAGTGAACTAATAAAAGAATAAAACTCTATATCTGAGTAGCGAATACAGCTTATATATTCATCTACTTCTGAGTTAGATTCACCGTTAACTAAGGTATGAATTTGGTCTTCTTCGCTAATTTCGCCAGTGTCGTAGCCGCTATGATTCGCGATAGTAACGTCAAAGATAAATTGCGCCGTATCACTTTGGGTAAGTTTATCCAGAATCACATCATAAGTTGCCGCATCAGTTACCAATCCGCGACGTGTTTGAACATCTTCACTAAACGAAGTAATGTCGTAGAACGTATCGAACCCCAACTGCTGATATACGCGGTCACGACGCCAGTTTGAAGCGCTTGCAGGGTGTATAGCGGTTGTTTCGTATCCCATATTCGACAAGTATTGAGCTAGGTTATCAGCGTTTTGTAGGTCATAGAGCATATAGGGATACACTCCTGCACCAAGAATTCCTGTTGTTGATCCGGTAAGGAATTCGAATTCGCTATTGCACGTTCCTCCTCCTAGGGCAGACACATAGGCATTACCGGAAAGGAGAGCATCGTTGCACAGTGATCTAAAAAGGGGAATACCATCGTAGGTTTTATCAATTGCTTGATACTGCGAAATATCAGAAAACGTTTCATTCATAATTACTACGATGCTTGGCTGCACTGAGGGATCAAGGGCTTGTGCCGCTTGCTCTAACGATGCGCCCGATAACGCCTTATCGTTGTAGGTGATTGATGTCCCGTTTCGTAGATTAATGGCTTCTTCATGCGAATAGCCTTGAGGTGTTTGCGGGGCTAGTTGCTGAGAGCGTTGAAGGAAACAAAGAAGAGCCCCTTTTTGCTGGTATGAGTCAAGGCTACTCCATACATCAACGCTGCATTGGTACTCTTCTTCGATATTTGTATTACTAAACCAGAGTACTGAAACTAAGCTAATGCACGCTGCCAGGGCTATATTTATGCCTATCGTACGTTTGGTTAAGGTTGTTGTAGGGAGAAGGGCAATAAGGCAGGCAAGTATTTCGAAGATGATAACTGCTTGGAGTATTTGATCGTCAAGAACATAGGTATATCCACCGCCTACTGTTGCCGCTGTTTGAAGTGCGGCAACATCGGAAGGCAAAATTGGTTGTCCTTTAAAGAGAGCTACAAAATGGCTTGCTACTCCTGCGATAAAGCAGACGAGTAGATAGAGAACCATCGATGTTTTAGTGCGTTGTCCCCATGAGAAAATTAACACGAAAAACACCGCAAATAAGAGCAGATTTAAAGCAACGTAATTAAGGTCCATTTCAAATAAATGGGTGTTATAGGGAAGCTCTACTAGAAGGAACCCAGCAGGAATGCAAATCAGTGCAACAACTATCTTGAGGACATATTGAGTTTTCTGTAGGGGAATGTTATTTGCTTCTACATAGGTAAATAGCTTTTTGCGAAATACAATAATGCAAATAAATCCTACGAGAAGAATAAGAAAAAGAGCAGCAATAGGGGCTGAGATATCTATAGCAATCATGTAAGCCTTTAAAGTAAATCTTAAAAAAATGTTAATAGTTCGGTCTTATTGTAGTAAAAGGAACGAACCATTAATGCTGCTCTTTTTCAAGTCACCATAGTTTGTACGTAAGTTAAGTACTTAGTTTGCTTTCATTACCGCTTCTTTCATGGTGCGAACATATTCTTCTACATAGGGAACACATTCGGTTCCGTACTGTGCACACAGCTTTACTATAGCGCTCCCTACAATAGCTCCGTCACTTTTTGCCGCCATAGTGGTTGCTTGTTCTGGAGTGGAAATGCCGAATCCAATAGCGCAGGGAATATCTTTTTCTCTCTTTACAAGATCCACCATGGCTCCAACGTCAGTAGTGATGTTGGATCGAACTCCCGTAACGCCGAGTGAAGAAACGCAGTAGACAAAACCATGTGCCTCCTTGGCGATTTTGGCAATTCGTTCATGGGAGGTAGGAGCAATCATAGAAATGCGATCAATACCAACACGTGCAAAAGGTACATCAAATTCTGCTGATTCTTCATAGGGAACATCGGGAAGAATAACAGCATCAATTCCTGCATCCGCTGCCGTTTGTGCGAAACGATCGATGCCATAAGAAAAGATTACATTGGCATATGTCATGAACGCTAAAGGAATAGAAGTATTTCTTCTTACGTTGCGTACCAAATCAAACACTTTATCTGTGGTGGTTCCAGCATGTAAAGATCGAAGGTTGGCCGCTTGAATAACAGGACCTTCCGCAGTGGGGTCAGAAAAAGGAATGCCCAACTCAATCAAGTCGGCACCTGCACGTTCCATGGCATATATTAGTTGTTCTGTTGTTTCTAGGTCAGGGTCACCGCAGGTAATAAAAGGAATGAATGCTTTTCCATGATCGAAAGCATGTTGAATAGCGCTCATAATAAATCTCCTTATTAGGTAAGTAGCGTGTTGATTTTACTCGTGCAGATCTTCTCCACGATAGCGAGCTATAGCGGCGCAGTCTTTATCTCCTCTGCCTGAAAGAGTAATTACTATGGTTTGGTCAGGACTTAGAGTAGGAGCAAGCTTGCGAGCATAGGCCACTGCATGAGCGCTTTCGATTGCAGGAATAATTCCTTCCATTCGAGAAAGATATTCGAAGGCATCAACTGCTTCATCGTCGGTGATGGCGACATATTCTGCTCTGCCAGAGTCATGGAGGGCAGCATGTTCAGGACCAATACCGGGATAATCAAGTCCAGCGGAAATTGAATAAACGGGAGCAATCTGACCAAATTCATCCTGGCAAAAATAGCTTTTCATGCCATGGAAAATACCTAGCTTGCCAGTTGCGATAGTTGCTGCAGTTTCAAAGGTATCAATACCTCGTCCTGCTGCCTCGCATCCAATGAGGCGTACTTCAGGGTGGTTGATGAAATGATAGAACGATCCTATAGCGTTTGATCCACCGCCTACGCATGCCATTACCACATCAGGTAATTTGCCTTCAAGCTCTAACATTTGATCTTTAATTTCTGCAGAAATTACTGCTTGAAAATCACGTACCATGGTAGGGAAGGGATGAGGTCCCATACAGGATCCTAGACAATAGTGAGTATCAGCAATGCGGTTAGTCCATTCGCGGAATGTTTCGCTCACAGCGTCTTTTAATGTGCCCGTACCAGTATCTACTGCTCGTACTTCAGCTCCAAGTAAACGCATTTTGTATACATTGAGCGCTTGGCGTTCGGTGTCCTCACGTCCCATAAAAACAACGCATTCCATGTTTAATAGTGCTGCAGCAGTAGCACTTGCAACACCGTGTTGACCAGCACCCGTCTCAGCAATTAAGCGAGTCTTTCCCATTTTTTTAGCAAGAAGTGCTTGCCCTAAAACGTTATTAATCTTATGGGCGCCAGTGTGATTTAAATCTTCACGTTTAAGGTATATTTTTGCTCCCCCTAAATCTTGGGTTATACGTTTGGCAAAATAAAGACGTGAAGGCCTTCCCGCATAGTCATTCAAAAGCTGCTGTAACTCCTGTTTAAATTCAGGGTCATTTTTGTAGTGGTTGTAGGCTTCGTCAAGTTCAATTATGGCATTCATTAAGGTTTCGGGAATATATTGTCCGCCGTGTATTCCGAATCGTCCAGTTGTCATTATGTACTCCTAACGTGCAGAGCTGGTTTGTTTTACTGCAGCTACTGCTTCCATTATTTTTTCTTTATCCTTATATCCGTTTCGTTCAATTCCGCTGCTTAGGTCTAACCCCCATGGGTGGACGTGTTCAATTGCTTGCGGGATGGTTTGTGGGGTAAGTCCTCCAGCTAGAAAAAACGGACGAATAGTTTGAGGGACAATATTCCACTCAAACGGCTTTCCGCTGCCGCTTCCGCTGTCAAGCAAAACCATATCGGCAAGGCTGTTTTCTACGATGCCGAAATTAAATCCTTCATGTATCTGAAATGCTTGAATGATAGGTATAGATACCTGCTTTTTGATTGCTTGAATATAGAGATTGTCTTCATTGCCGTGTAATTGAAGAGCATCAAAACAGTCTGACTGCGCTAGTGAAACAGCGCTTTCAATAGGTTCATCTACCAAAACTCCAACTGAATATATTGAAGCGGAAAGGTTTGTAACAAGGGTTGTTTGTTGGGTGGGGGTAAGATTACGCTTGCTTTTTGGAACATTGATAATGAAGCCGCAAAAAGTAGGTTTCGCTGTATTAACCGCTTGGATATCTTCTGCTCGTGTCATTCCACAGAGTTTAATGACGGGATGTGTTTGCCTAGCGCTAAATAATCCCTGTAAAGCTTTGCGCGATTGTTCGGTGTTACGCATTACCTTTGCCCTCTCCTGTTTTTAAATAGGCAAGCATTGCTTTTTTGTCGGCACTTCTCATAAGAGCCTCACCAATTAACACGGCATCTACGCCAATAGTGGTAAGTGAGGCAATATCGTTATGGGTTGAAATACCACTTTCCGAAACGAACAGCACGTCATTTCCTGCAAAGTTGCGTAGTCGCTTGCTGTTTTGGGTATCAACATCAAAGGTGGCAAGATTACGATTGTTTACTCCGATGATGCGCGCACCTTCTTTAAGGGCTCGTGCAATTTCTGTTTCGTCATGCGTTTCAACAAGGGCAGACAAACCTAAGCTATGAGCAAGAGCTATATATTCGTGTAGTATGTTATCGCTCAATAATGAGCAAATCAAAAGTATTGCTTGTGCTCCTAGTACCTTTGCTTCATAAATCATGCGAGCATCTATAGTGAAGTCTTTGCGTAGTACAGGAATAGAAACCTCGTTAGTTATTGCTTGTAAATAGTCATTTGACCCTAAAAACCAGTAAGGTTCAGTCAGGCATGAAATAGCAGACGCTCCAGCTTTTTCGTATTCTTTTGCAATGTCAACATACGGAAAGTCTTCAGCAATGATTCCTTTTGAAGGCGATGCCTTTTTAACTTCACAAATAAAAGAAATGCCTGGGGCTGCGAGCGCTTGTTCAAAGGGGAAGGTGAAACCTGCTTCTTCCTTTTCCTTGGCGGCACGTGCTTGAGCCTGTTTGATGAGAGTTTCATCAGGAACAAGCTTTCGCTCTTCTTCAATACGCTTGTACGTAGCCTGGGCAATTCGTTCCAAGATGGATCCATCATGTGCTACAGCGGGTGGTGTTGCCGTGTAAACTTGTGAAGTGCTGTTGCTCATTGCTGCGGCGTGGTTGGTTGTTTTGGTATAGCTCATCGGTTGGTCTCCTGGATGAATTCATCAAGTTTTGCGGCTGCTTTACCTTCGTCAATGATTTGCTCAGCTAAGCGAGCACCAGCTTCCATGGTTTCTGCTGCTCCAGTAATGTAGAGAGCTGCTCCTGCGTTTAAACAAACAGCTCCACGTTTGGGGCCTCGATCTTCTCCGTTGATGATGGCGCGGGTTATTGCTGCATTTTCTTTTGGTGTTCCCCCGACTAAGTCCTGCTTAGCGCATCGGGCGTAACCAAACTGCTCAGGGGTTATTTCATATGACTGGAACCAACCGTCTTTTATTTCGCATACGCTTGTGGGTCCTGCCATTGATATTTCGTCGAGACTATCTTGTCCGTAAACCACCATGCCACGACGAACGCCAAGCTTTGCCATTACCTGAGCTAGAGGTTCTACTAATTCTTCGTCATACACGCCCATGAGTTCCATATTTGCGCCGGCGGGATTGCTAAGAGGACCCAGGATATTAAATACCGTGCGAATTCCAAGCTCTTTGCGGACAGGTGCAACATATTTCATAGCGATGTGATAGTTCTGCGCGAAGAGAAAGCAAATATTAATCTTTTTGAGAAGTTCGGCGCTGTGCTCAGGGGCAATATCAATTTTTACACCAAGCTCTTCAAGAACGTCAGCTGCGCCACATTTTGAAGAAGCAGCGCGATTTCCGTGTTTGGCTACAGGGATACCTGCTGCTGCAATTACCAGGGATGCAGTGGTTGAAATATTGAAAGAGTTGGATCCGTCGCCACCAGTACCAACAATTTCTAGCACATCCATTTCATGGAGAAGCTTTACACAGTGAGCGCGCATACCTGCAGCGGATGCTGTTATTTCATCAATGGTTTCGCCTTTCATGGACAAGGCAGTTAAATAAGCAGCCATTTGTACAGGAGTGGCTTTGCCGCTCATAATTTCGTCCATTACTTGTTCTGCTTCTTCGTAGGGAAGGTCTTGCTTTTGTGTGACGGTCTGAATTGCTTCTTTAATCATTGTGATCTCCTTTTGGTTTGTTATGTTTGGTATCGGAATTTAGAAGTAAGGTTTGGGCGTTAAACGCTAGAGATGTTTTGGATTGGTTTGTTTGCTAGTTCAAGAAAGTTGCGAAGAATATCAATTCCTAAAGGGGTAAGAATTGACTCAGGATGGAATTGAGCACCATAGGTTGGATAGTCAACGTGTTCGACTGCCATAACTTCGCCTTCGCTTTCTGCTATTACACGCAGGTCCTTAGGCATTGTTTGTTCTTCTACTGCAAGGGAATGATAGCGAGCTACCTGAATTGCCTGAGGCATTCCATGAAACAGTTGAGAAGTGGTATCTAATTGTGCAAGTGAAGATTTTCCATGCATAAGTTTTTTTGCATGACCAACATGAGCACCGAATGCTTCGCAAATTGCTTGGTGTCCTAAGCAGACTCCAAGAATAGGGAGTTTTCCTGAAAGCCGCTGTACTGCTTCAATGCAAATTCCAGCATCTTTGGGGTGTCCAGGTCCTGGCGAAAGAACTAAAGCGGTAGGTGCAAGGTGTTCTAGCTCGTCAACGCTTATAGCGTCATTTCTGAAAACGGTAATATCGGGCGAAATGGAGCCAATCAACTGGTAAAGGTTGTACGAAAAGCTGTCGTAATTATCAATAAGTGCAATCATTACAGGCCTCCATTTGCGGTTGTAAGAGCGCTCACTACTGCCGCTGCTTTGTTCTGACATTCAAGGTATTCGGAAGCGGGATTACTATCCGCTACAATGCCTGCTCCTGATTGCACACAAACAATATTGTTTTTCTTGTAGGCAAGACGGATGGCTATACACATATCCATGTTTCCGGAAAAATCCAGGTACCCTAAGGCGCCGCCATAAATTCCACGGGTGGTTTGTTCAAGTTCGTGAATGATTTCTACTGCACGAATTTTCGGAGCTCCCGACAGTGTTCCTGCGGGAAGAACGGCATCAATTGCACCGAGTGCATCTTTTTCAGGTGCGATAGTTCCGCTTACGGTAGATCCTATATGCATAACACGGGAAAACTTTAAAACATCTAAATAGGTATCAACACAAACGCTTCCAAGCTGGCAAACTCGTCCTAAGTCATTGCGGCCTAAATCTACGAGCATGTTGTGTTCGGCGAGTTCTTTTTCATCTTGAGTTAGCTCTTCTTGTATGCGTTTGTCTTCCTCAGGGGTAGCGCCACGAGGTCGTGTTCCTGCAAGAGGGAAGGTTTGTAACTGGTTGTTTTCAAGACGAACAAGAGTTTCTGGTGATGCGCCGGCAATTTCCACGTCATCGCTCGTGAAATAGAGCATATAAGGGGAAGGATTTTCGCTTCTTAGAACGCGGTAGGTATCAAAGAGGCTTCCCGATGCGGGAGCGGTAAGGGGGTTAGAAAGAACTACCTGAAAGATATCGCCTTCAGCAATGTAGTGTTTGGCCTGGTTGACCATGCTTTCGTATTCGTTTTCGTTAAAGCGTGGTTCTAAATTGCTTTCAAGATGAAGTGCCTCAAAGGGGTAGCGGTTATCTCCAAGCAAGATTGCTTCTATGCGATCAAGTTCTTTTTCTGCCTCGTTATAAGCTTTTGCTATAGCTTCATTAGCGTCTGTTTCGAAATTGGTGTCCGAGGTTTTGCTAGGTTGCACTCCCGTAATAAGGAGCACTTTTTGTCGGAATGAGTCAAATACAATAACGCTATTGAATAGCATGAGGTCAACATCAAGAAAATCTTGAAGTAGGGGTTTGGTTCGCGTGCTATCAGAACCAGTCGAGCTGGTTGCCTCTTGCGTATTTGAGAAGTCACCGAAAGGTTGTTGGCGAAGTTTTGGCTCGCTATAGCTTAGGTAATCGAAGGAAAAATAACCAACAAGGCCACCAGAAAAAGGAGGGAATCCTTCAAGGCGGGGACTTTTATGGTTATTCATAATGTCACGAATAAGATTAGCGGGGTTTTCAGTAGTGGTTGTTTCTTCTGTTTCATGATTGGTTTCCACGTTATAGCGGGTGCGAGCGCGTCCCTGCATACAGGTGAATTCGAGGGTTGGTTGTAGTCCCAAAAAGGTGTAACGCCCACGCTTTTCATCAGGTTGTGCGCTTTCCAGCAAAAAGCAATGGTTGCTTGCGGCGCGTAATGCGCGCATTGCTTCGATAGGAGTTAAATGATCAGCAAATAGTTCCCGTTTAACAGGAATGCGTTGGAATTCACCTTCTTTGAATAACTCTTGGACAGTTTCAAGTGTTGGCTCCATGAGTGTTCGTTCCTTTCTTAGTCTTTTGTTCCTTGCGTTCGCTAAGTTCGAAAAGAATTCAGGAACTTGGCTCTTTGAAGAAAATATTTCCAAACAAAAAGAAAACCCGTCCCTGACGTCTTAACGTTCAAGGACGGGTTGAAAGTACTTGTTTACCCGCGGTGCCACCTTGATTCATGAATTGTTTATTTGGAATCTTGCTAGAAAAGGAATTCTAGAGAAGGTAAACACAAATAATAATTCATGCCCTTAGCGAGATGCCATCACATCTCCGACAACTAACGTATGTCTTCACGTCGTATCCTACTAAAAATATTCTTTGGTTCGGTACGCCCTCAGCGGTCCATTTAGTGGTTTGCAGTTCGATCCGGATCCCAGCACCCCGGACTCTCTGGGCGCGCACGGCCACTTTTACTTCCGCTTCAACGGTTTGGTGCATTCAATTGACAACGGTCTTATTGTTTGCGGAAGTTTGAATAATGTCAAGATAAGAATTTGTTACGGTTTGATTAAGAACGTTCCCCGAAGTGTTTTCTACCTTCACAATACTTTTTATATACTCGCACGTATGAAAGAGTATTATGAGCTCAATAACCCCGAAATGAAGGAGCTTTTTATGACCTGGACTAAGGAAATACCTGCCAATCCCGTCGTAGCGGTTGCTGGTGCAACAGGCGCGGTTGGTCATGAATTCCTCGAGGTACTTCACGATCTCGATTTTCCTGCAAGCGAAGTGCGCGCACTTGCTTCAAAGCGATCTGCTGGTAAGAAGCTTCCTTTTAAGGGATGCGGGCAAGTTCCTGCAGGAGATCTAACGGTTCAGGAAATGACGCCTGAAGCATTTGAAGGTGTTGATATTGCTTTGTTTAGCGCTGGTGCAGGCGTTTCGAAGCAATTCCGTCAGGCAGTTGTAGATGCGGGCGCAGTAATGATTGATAATTCCAGCGCATTTCGTATGGATGAAGACGTACCACTGATTGTTCCTGAAGTAAATCCTCAGGATATTGAATGGCACAACGGCGTTATTGCAAATCCAAACTGTTCCACCATTCAAATGGTTGCAGCATTAAAGCCTCTCTATGATATTTCACCTATTACGCGTGTTGTTGTTTCTACGTATCAGGCCGCTTCTGGCGCTGGTGCTAAAGCAATGGATGAACTTTATGCACAAACGCGTCAGTTCCTTGATGGCGAAGAATTAACCATTGATGCATTTGCCCACCAGATTGCTTTTAACTGCATTCCTCATATTGATGTTTTCTTGGATGATGCTTCCACTAAAGAAGAATGGAAGATGGTTGTAGAAACCAAGAAGATTATGGGTGATGACAATATTCAAGTTGCAGCAACCTGTGTTCGTGTGCCAGTGCTGCGTTGTCATGGTGAAGCAATCAATGTTGAATTTGAAGGTCCGGTAAGTGTTGAACAGGCACGTACTGCTCTTGAAGCTGCTCCTGGTATTACGGTTATGGATGACATTGCAAATAATGTGTATCCTATGCCTGGCTTGCTTGCAGGTACGGATGGTGCCTACGTTGGTCGAATTCGTAAGGATGCTTCTGTTGAAAATGGCATTGCATTCTGGAATGTTGCCGATCAAATTCGTAAGGGTGCTGCACTTAATGCAACTCAGATTGCACTTCTTTTGCTTCCAAAAGAATAACGAATTAAAACGTAATACCTACTGTAGGTTATAAATTAGTAGCGGTATATAGGACTGTTTGCTCTATATACCGCTTTTTGTTTGTTATAGCAGGTTTGATATATCTGCCAAAGGTGCTACTCGTATGGAGCCACAGTATTCCTTGGCCTGTGGGGTAGCAAGTCCGGTTTTTAGTGTGATCATAGTTACCGTGTGGTCTGCTTTTACGCAAGGAGTGGCTGCAGATCCTGTTTGCGCGGAAAAACCACTGGCAACATCGGCAGCAACAATGAGTGGTGGATTGGAAGAATTTTGCTTTGCTTCGTTAGTATAGGTTATCCATGAAGCAAATGGTTCACGAATGGTATTTCCTGAAAATCCTGTGCCGAGAATAGCGTCAATTATGCAGTCAGCTGTGCTAAGAATCTCTTTTATTTGCTCATTGGTTGGTGCGGTAATAATTGTTGCATTGGTGCAGGTTGCAAGCTCGTCTTCGATTTCGCATGCTGTTCTGTGAGCAGGCTCAGCTTTTATTTCGTGAGCTGAAACGGATGAAATAAGGCATACCTTGTATCCCTTATTTGCAAGATATTGTGCTGCAACCCATCCGTCGCCTCCGTTGTTGCCGTGGCCGCATAAAAGAGCAATAGTAAAAGATTCTTTTGTTCTATTTGATTTCTTGCTGTTTAGAACTTTTTCGGTTTCGTAGGCTAAAAAGCGTCCAGCACGATGCATAAGGGTATAAAGCGAAGTGCCTGTCTGAGCAATAGATTGTTCAAGAGCTACCACTTCAGCCACATCAAGTATTGGGTAGGTTGCGGCAAAATTTAAATAGGGTAGTAGAGCTTGTTGATATATTTTGCAAAGCTCTGGTAAACGCATACGTGAATTAGCAGGGCTTGTGGAAGGCAAAACTTCACAAGGGATTCTCGTGGTAGGTTCACAAAGCTTTTTGTAAAGCTGTCCTGCTTTAGTGCCCGTTGTAAAAACCGCTTGAATCGGAGCTGCTTTTAAAATTTTTCTTAGGTTATTTGGTTGAGCATTTTTAATACTTGCGTCACTTGCTCCTTCTATGTCGCAGCTTGCAAGCACATCCCAAAGTGCAATATGGTGCCGCAAACAAAGGTCGCGTTTTTCTTCTATGGTTTCAGGCAAAGGTTCATCAGAAAGTGAGGCAAGAACCTTCCAGAATCTATTTTGCGGGTGTCCATAGAAAAAGCCTTGCTCACGAGATTTGGGAGAAGGCATAGTACCTAGCAGAAGTACTTGAGAGTGTTCATTGAATACTGGCTCAATTTCGTGAATTACATGCGTCGTTTCCATAGCAAATCCTAGATTAAAATACCGTTGCAATGATCAATTTCATGTTGAATGATTTGAGCAGTAAAGCCATTGAAGGTTTCTTCTTTCTCTTCAAACTGTCCATTCAAATAGCGGACTTTGATGGTCTTATAACGAGTGGTTTTGCGTATTCCGGTAAGGGATAGGCAGCCTTCTTTTGTTTGATATGGTTTTGAAGACGAAGTTATTTCCGGGTTGTACATGATTCTGAGAGTGTTGCCGTCCTGAACAGCAATGATGCGTTTATGAACACCTATCATATTTGCTGCCATGCCAACACATTCATGTGCGTGAGCTTGAAGTGTTTCTTTAAGGTTTTCTCCAATGGTTTTGTCGTCTGAAGTGGCATTTGTGCTAGGAATTTGGAGAATAAAAGGGGAAGTAACAATAGGACAAATCATGGAAATCCTAACTAACATTCTAGTAAAAAAGGTACCTGCGTGATGCAGGTACCTTTTGGGTTAAACAAGAAGCTTATTGAAGCATTACAGTTTGCCGGTAAACAAAAACTTGATGCGTGTCCACAAGCTTGGCTTCTTTTGCACAAGCTGAATAGTTCCAGCATTTGATGTTTGTTGTTGTTCGGGAGGAACAACCGTTACTTCAGGCGAAGGTGCTGCTGTAGTTGCTGAAGCAGTAGAGGTGCTTGTGGTAGTGGATTGAGCACTGTCTGTAGTGTTTGCAGCAGCAGGGGCAGGTCCAGCTACACCTGGTTCAACTTCTTCAATACCGCCTGCTGCTCCAACATTTTCAGGAGTTGCCGAAGACGTATTTGAAACAGAGATCTCAGTTTCAGTTGCAGCAGCTGGTTCAGTAGGAGTTTCGGATTCGGTTGAAGCGGTAGTTTCTGTGGCAGCTGTAGCAGTGCTATCGGAAACCTGTACCGTTTCTTGTGGAATTTCTACTTGAGTTTCTTCAGTAGGTGTCTCAGAAGCCTGGACGGTTCCAGTTTCTGTTTGAGCACTTTCACCAAGCGTTTCAACTACTGGAGCAGCTGCTCTTATTTCTAGATCACGAATGCGTTGAACGCGGGCAGTGGCACTGCGCTGCGCAGCTTGTTCTTCGCGTATTTCCAAGGAGTGTAGATAATCTTCGCGGGCTTTCTTAATTAAGTATTCCTGTGAATCAAACGATTCTGGAATACCATCAGGACCTTCAGCTGCGAAGAATTCGAGTGGGGTATAAGTTAAGTCATTCTTCAACATGCGTAACTTGGCAGTATCAGAAAGGGAGATATCCAAATACTCGTTTACCTTTTCTTTGAGTTCAGGATTAATGATAGGCCATGCAATTTCAACACGCTTTTCCATATTACGTGTCATTAAATCAGCACTGGAAAGATAAATTTCACGGTTGTCACGAGGGCCAAAACCATAAATGCGGCTGTGTTCTAGCAAACGGCCAACGATGGAAACTACCTTAACATTGTCGGTATAGCCTTCAACGCCAGGAACCAAACAAGAAATACCACGAACAAATAAGGTTGTATGAACACCGGCCTGTGATGCTTCTGCGATTTTATCGATGATGTCTTTATCGGTTACCGAATTTGTTTTAAACATCAAGCCATTTGGTTTACCCGCACGAGCAAGCTTAATCTGTTCATCAATCTTGGACAAAATCATTGGTTTGATCTGTAAAGGAGCAACGGAAAGCATTTGGTAACGATCAGATGCATTTTCAAGGCTCATATTGCGGAAGAATTCTGCTGCATCTTTACCGATGTTTTCATCGGTTGTGATGAAAGAAAAGTCCGTATATAGCTTAGAGGTCTTTTCGTTGTAATTGCCCGTACCTAATTGGGTAATATGCTGGATACCCTTGTCGGTATGGCGGGTAATCGCACAAATCTTTGAATGAACCTTAAAGTCGTGGAAGCCATAAATTACATTTGCGCCTGCTTGTTCAAAACGTTGTGACCATTCAATGTTGTTGGATTCATCAAAACGAGCGCGTAATTCAAATAAGGCAGTTACTTCTTTACCATTTTCTGCAGCATTCAACAATGCTTCTGCTAAGTGGGATTGGCTAGCTAGGCGATACAGTGTAATCTTGATTGAAATTACAGAAGGATCAGATGCTGCTTCGCGGAGCATGGTTACGAAAGGATCCATGCTTTCGTAAGGATACATAAGCAGTACATCTTTTTCACAAATCTGTTCAATGATGGAACGTTTTTTATCTAAACATGCTGGCCAAGTTGGAGCAAAAGGTTCAGGGGTAAGTTTGTGCGCCAATTCGGGCTTTACCATGCTGTCTAAGCCCCAAGCATAGCTCATGTCAAGTGGCACACTGGTTACGTATACCTGATGCATCTTTAAATTAAGACGTTTTAATAAGAACTTCTTTGTGACAGGTGAAAGCGGTGTGTCTGTTTCAAGGCGAACAGGCGCTAAGCGAGCACGTTTCTTTAAGATGCGCTTCATGTGTTCGCGATAGTCGTAATCCATATCTTCAGTGCCGTCATTAGGGTCAATGTCGGCATTGCGGGTAACGCAAATAACGCTTGCGCGCTTGGTGGTGTACATGGAAAATACGTCGTTAACAATAGTCTTCAACGCGTTTTCAAGCAGAATAAACTGAGTACCTTCGCCTGGCAAAGGGATAACGCGCTTAGTCTGACGGGGTAGTGGCACTAAACCAAAGGTTGCATCTTCTGCACCAAGGTTCTTTTCTTTCTTTTTGTCAGGTCCCTTAGTTTTTTGAGGGGTATTTTCTTCGTCAAGACGTAAAAGTACATACAGCGCACCGTTTTCCAGATGGGGAAAAGGGTGACGAGAATTGATAATCTGAGGAGACAGAAAAGGAACTACCTGTACATTAAGATATTCACGAAGATAGGCAGCTTGCTCTTTGGAAAGCTCATCTTCTTTAAGTTGGCGAATGTTACGCTCTGCCAACTTTTCTTGAATTTGGTTATAAATACGTTCCTGTTCAGGGTAAAGTTCGTGGCAACGATCATAAATAGCACGAAGCTGCTCGTCGGGGGTCATTTGTGTTTTATTGTCACGCAATTCTTTATTGACTAAAGAAAGGTCGGTCAAGCTACCAACGCGTACCATAAAGAATTCTTGTAAGTTGCTCGAAAAAATTGATACACGAGTTAAGCGTTCTAGCAATGGAACATTATGGTCTTCACCCTGATCGAGAACGCGCTTGTTGAATTCAAGCCATGAAAGTTCACGATTTTGCATATAGGGAAGAACATAAGGGCGCTTAGATTTAGCGTCATTATTAGCGGAGCTGTTGGTTCGGCTAGTCTTTGACTTCGTTTCCATCATGAGATTGATTCTCCCTTTTTCGGTTCCCCAAATCCGCTAGAAGAG
>USPD01000012.1 GCA_900556585.1 uncultured Eggerthella sp. | reverse complement strand
CTGCGAGTTCTAGCGCACGATTATATTCAGACAACTTTGCAACCGAAAGCGTTTGATCTTGATAGTAAGCTCCAACTGCCGATGAATAATCCGACAAAGGCTTGCCAAGCAATGCATCGGTGTCCGCAAGCGTTACATCACTGGAATAGTAATTGAGCTGCCCAGACTCACGCACCATGGAATCCCATTTGGTAGCCCCCACAATTTCAGCACTATCACGAAGACCCGCATTCATGTCGTAATTATGGCTCTCAACTGTAGCGGCAAAGGGGAATTCTTCTTCGTTTCCAGAATCTGCTTCTACCGAATAGTAGCTTCGAATCGTAGCGTCATAAGAAGTTTGCGTAGCATAGGCGCCCGTCATAGCGTTACAAATTCCAATACCACCGCAAACACTTGTTATAGCTAAAAACAGCGTCATACAAATAACACTCATAGAAACAAACGACGAATTAATACGCGATGCTACTTGGCGCAGCACGAACATATTAAGTCCACGATAATACAGCGGTTTTATACTCTGTACCACACGTAGCAAAAAGCCCGAAAGCGAATAGAAAAATAGCACCGTACCCACGCACACCAAAAGAGTTGCGATCTGGAATGGCCCGTCAATAGCGGTAAGACCATTATCGGTGAGCACTTTATAGGCTGCCCCAATAAGCACTACCGAAACAACAAACAAGGCAAACGCAAGCGGAATACTTCTAAGGGTAAGTACTTCGTTTTTCCTATCAGCATTTATCAAATCGATAAGCTTCGCCTTGGCCAAATAGCCAACGTTTATCAAAAGCGAAAGCGCAAAAATAAGTAGAAACACCACAATAGTTTTAATCACAACATCGCTCGAAAACAAGAAGGTGAATTCCTCGGACATATTAGCCGCAAACAAGAGAGCAGTTACCCACACTAAAACCTGCGAAAGAAAAACACCAACTGTAAGACCTACCACAAGCGACAAAGCTCCTACTAGTAATGTTTCTGATGCAGTAAGCCCTAACAATGTTGTACGTGGCATACCCAATAACAAATACATTCCAAATTCTTTATTGCGACGCTTGATAAGAAAACGACTAGCATATATAACCAAAAACGCCAAAATAATAAGAATGAATATCGAAACCCAGTCAATAAGCATGCCCGTTACTTCAATCATGCTTGTTTGCTGCTCGTTTAAGGTAAGTACCCCTTGCTGATCCTTAATGGAGTTGAAGGCGTAATATACCGCCACGCCAATCATTAAGGTAAGAAAGTAAATAGCAAAGTCCTTATAAGAACGACGAACATTTGCCCATGCAAGTTTAAGCATCATAGGAATCACCCTCTTCAAGCTGAGAAGTTGCTGCGATGATGCGTGAAAGGAACGTTTTTCTGTCGTCGTTACCACGACTCATTTGTCCCCACAATTTGCCGTCACGAATAAATACGATGCGATTGCAATAACTTGCCACGCCAGAATCATGCGTAACCATCAAAATGGTGGCGCCCATCTGATTCAAAAAACCCATAGTATTCATAAGGTCACGAGCAGACTTTGTATCGAGTGCGCCCGTTGGTTCGTCTGCCAAAATTAAATGTGGTTTAGTGATAACAGCACGCGCCGCTGCTGCACGCTGCTTTTGACCACCGGATACTTCATAGGGATAACGATCAAGCGTTTCTGAAATACCGAGCCTACGTCCTAACTCATTTACCCGCGAAACCACTTCCCTTGAGGGAGTGTGAGTAAGAGTAAGCGCAAGCGAAATGTTTTCGCGAATAGTAAGAGTGTCAAGCAAATTCGAATCCTGAAAGATAAACCCTAGCTCTTCACGACGAAAACGCGCCAATTCTTTTGAAGACAAGCCAACAATGTCTTTCCCGCCTATGGTTATACGCCCATTAGTAGGTACATCAATTGTTGCTAAGCAATTCAATAACGTAGATTTACCTGAACCACTTGGCCCCATAATTCCCACGAATTCGCCCGCTTCTACATAAAAGCTAATGTGATCTAACGCGCGCGTCATACTTTCGGTATGCCCATGCTTACCACGTTTATTCTGGGCTCCGCCATAACATTTTGATACATCGCGAACTTCGACTATTTTCTCTACGTTTACCCCGTTGCCAATTCCGGTATACATGAGGCTTCCTTTCTTCAGGTGATGTGCGGGTGTTTATCAAGCTGCAATATGCGAATTACCTTTATGCTTTTGCGCAGTAATTCACGCCTTGCAGCTTTTCTTCACACCCTTAGCCTAAAAAGAAGCCCTAACTCTGCTCTTGCGGGTACCTTACGTTTACCTGACTTTTGAAAAATGACTCTAGAACAGTTTTGGGTTGCGCCTACAATGCAGGTATGGCAAAAGATTCACTACATAGCAAAACGATTCTCCTCGTAGATGACGAACCTGAACTGCTGCATCTTTTAGAAACGGTGCTTCGAGCAGATGGGTTTGATCACGTGGTTACCGCAAGCGATGTAGCAAGTGGTCTAACCGCTTATGAGCAGTATCGCCCCGATTTAGCAATTTTGGATGTAATGCTGCCCGATGGCGATGGATTCACGCTTTGCACTTACTTGCGTTCTCTTTCAACAGGGACACCCTTACCCGTAATCTTTTTAACAGCAAAAGACGAAACAGCGGACAGGCTTACGGGGCTTCGTTCAGGTGCAGACGATTATTTAACAAAGCCGTTTTCTGCCCAGGAACTTATTCTTCGCATGTATGCAGTGCTTCGTCGTTGCTACCCTGATGACGAACCGCTGTTGAAGCTTGCGCATTGCACGATAGATCTTGATAACGTGGAGGTTCACAAAGAAGGCTGTCCACCAACATTTCTTACCGCAAAAGAAAGTGACCTTCTACGCATACTTGCCAACAATGCCAACCGCATTGTTACAACGGATCACTTGTGCGAAGAATGTTGGGGGTCATCGTTTGGCTACGAGCAGAGTCTTATGACTCACATTCGCCGCATCCGCGAAAAGATAGAACTCAACCCTTCAAAACCAGAATCACTTATCACTATGAAAGGACTTGGATACAAGCTTCTGGTAGAAAAGGATACGTAATGGCACGCAATACCAGCAATACACCAAAAAGTGGCTTTTTCGTCCTAAAGCATGTAGGCCTTTTTGCGGGAATGGCGCTGCTTATTTTAGTGGTGGACATCTTTTTATATATTGCCATTGGAATTTTTGAATCAAGCATTTCGTATCATGATGGCAATGACCCTAATTCCACCGAAAGTGAAGCGCGAATTCACGTTTCTGATGTTGCCAATTCCCTTAGCAAAGACGAACAAGGTACCTGGTCATGCAATAATCCTGATCTTTTGCAAACGATAGCAAATCAAAACGGCTGGGCACTTGTGGTTGATTCCGATGGCAACATTGATTGGACATACAACACCCCAGATGATTTCCCAACATCATTTACCCAAAATGACATTGCCGTCATTGCACACGACCGCGCCTACAGCGGATACATCACTTTCATTTGGACAAAGGATTCCGATTTGGTAATGATGGGCTATCCCGATAGCCAATACATTTTCTATGGCATCACGCTATCTAGTCAGGCATTTTTACGTATCCCGTTGTATTTCCTGCTCATATTCACTATTGACCTGCTCATTATTTTCTTGCTGTATGTGTTCTCGCAGCGCGCAGTAATGAAAACGGTTGGACCAACCCTTGATGCATTGGATAATCTTGCACAGGGCAAACCCACACATGTACGCTTTGGAGGCGTTCTCCATGTAGTAGGCAATCGAATCAACGCCGTATCAGATACCCTTATTCGTAAAGAAACTGCCCGTAAGAATTGGGTTGCTGGTGTTTCCCATGATGTACGCACGCCACTTGCTGTTGCGATGGGACACGCTGAACGCATTGAGAACGACCAAACCCTACCAGAATCAACACGTGAAAGCGCCGCGACAATCACCCGCCAGGGAATTCGAATTCGTGATTTGATTGAAGATTTAAACATTGCTACTCAGCTCGAATACGATATGCAGCCGCTCAAAATTGATACCATCGTGCTTTCAAAACTTCTGCGCAGCATTGTAGTGGATTACCTAAATCAAGAAATTGATGATGCAGTGAGCATTGATCTTGATATTGCAGAATCTGCCGCGACCGCATCCATTAAGGGTGACGAGCGCCTTCTAAAACGCGCATTGCGCAATGCGGTGGACAATTCCATAAAGCACAATCCTGGATCATGCCACATTACCATTTCACTTAATACGAACCCTAATGGCGTGGCGCTATGCGTAGCGGATAAAGGTCGTGGTATGAACCAAGAACAGCTTTACGGATTGGCTACCATGCTTGAACAGGACTATCTTGGCGCAGGATCACTTACCTCGAGCACGGAAACAAGTATTACGTTTTCTCAAGCGCAAGCATTTATTCCTGCAGAACGCAAACCTGGCAGCCCTGAGCTTCCGCCCGACAACACCTCAAAAGAATACTCAACCGAAGCTCCTCGCATTTCTTCTCAAAAAGCACCTATCGGAACTCCACCTATTCCTCCGAAAAAAAGTAGGCCACCAGAGCCACCTGTTGGGATAGAAAGCACGCAATTAAACGACGCTACCCCATACAGCACCGGCGGCACTACCCCATTCGCTAAAAGCAGCGCTGACGCGTTTGCCACAACAAGTGCTGCACCATTCAAAACAGCGGCTAAAGGAGGTATCCCTCATGGCGGATCCATCGGTAAACACGGATTAGGATTACCTTTGATTGCTCGTATCGTGCTTGTTCACGAAGGAATACTTACTATTGCCAGCGCAGAAGGTGAAGGATTCACCATTATTATGACGTTTCCTCAATTAAAGGAATCCGCAAATTAAACGATTCTAAATGCCCTCAACAAGTATTATTTGATTTTACTTTGTTTTGTGTGTATGGGCATGTATGGCCTATTTCGTTTATATACTTTGTTTTGCGCATATACTGTTCTTCACACACAATTTCTGCTTTGTTTGGGAGACGTGCCTATGACAAAAACAGCACATATTAACAAGCCAAATCAAAATACATCTCATCTTAATAAAAACGTACCTGTTCCAAACAAGAATTCATCTTGTTCGAATCGAACTGCATCTATTCCTTCAGCGCCTACTTGCCCTGTTCAGGAAAAATGTGGTGCCTGTCAGTTACTTTCAATTCCCTACAAGCGGCAACTAGATCGCAAGCAACAGGAAATGTTCAACCTTTTCGAAAAGCTTGCCAACAAGGAAACAGAGTTTAGCCCTATAGCAGGAATGGACGTACCCTATCACTATCGCAACAAAGTAACTTCACCCTACGTTCCTGGCAGGAAAGTATCCCAAAGAAACGGGAAAAATAGCGCTTCTTCACTCAAGAAGAAAAACGCCTCAAAAAAGGCTCCTGTTCGGCATGAAATACTGTGCGGCATGTATGCGCAAGGAACCCACAAGGTAATCCCTACCGATGAATGCCTTCTGGAAAACAAAACGGCAAAGCACATTATTCTAGCCATCAAGCAGCTGATGCAGCGCTACCATATGGAGCCCTACAACGAAGATACGGGCAAGGGTTTCTTGCGTCATGCCGTTGTACGTGTGGGTCATGCATCAAATGAAGTACTCGTCACCGTAGTGACTAACGAGGACACATTCCCTGGATCGAAGAATTTCTGCCGCGAACTGGTAAAACGCGTTCCTGAAATTACCACTATCGTTCAAAATATCAATACGCGTCAGACCAATGTAATTTTGGGACAAGAAGAAAAAACGCTATATGGTCCTGGATTTATCTTGGATGAGCTATGCGGGTTGAGCTTTCGTATTTCTTCCCATTCGTTTTATCAGATAAATTCCACGCAAACCGAAGTGCTGTATCGTTTAGCAATTCAAATGGCTCAGTTAAGCGGAAACGAAACGGTTCTTGATGCTTACTGCGGCACGGGAACCATAGGTCTTGTAGCAGCAAAGGGGCTGCCCGACGAGCCCGAAGCGCATGCTAAAGAGGTTATTGGCGTAGACAACATTGGTTCCGCTATTAAAGATGCGCGTAACAATGCTCAGCATAATGGACTCGAAAATACGCGGTTCGTGACTGACGATGCTGGCAAATTTATGACAAAGCAAGCTCAGGCCGGCGAGCGTTTAGATGTACTGCTGATGGATCCTCCTCGTGCTGGCGCAAGCGAGGACTTTCTGAAGGCCGCCTGCATTATGAAGCCACAGCGAATTGTATACATTTCTTGCAACCCGAAAACGCAACAGCGTGATGTTGCCTACCTTCTTCGTCACAACTACAAATTAAAGCGCGTACAACCAGTAGATATGTTTCCCCATACAGAACATACCGAAAATATCTGTCTGCTACTACGCAAATAGAGGCCAAATTAATGGCCAAATAGGGGCAATTATACGCTTGACTTTTTCGTTTTCTGCTCTATATTAGAATTATTCTAATTCAAGTTAGGATACAAGATGAGAGAAAACGCCCGACAGATTTTAGAAATTATCAATTCTTCGAATGAGCATCCTACTGCGGAGCAAATCTACTTGCGCCTGAAGGAGAACAATTCCAAAGCGGTACTTGCTACGGTTTATAACAACCTTGCAAAGTTGCACGAGGAAGGTCTTATTCGCAAGGTTGCTGTTGCAGGTTTTCCTGATCGATATGACAAAACGGTAACACGTCACGATCATTTGGTTTGTGCGCGCTGTGGAAAATTAACAGACGTTACACTAGAAGACATGACGGAGAAGTTGGAAAAAGAAACCGGTGTTCATATTCTTTCTTACGATCTGAATATCGACTATCTTTGCCCAACATGTGCAGCAGAAATGCAGGAGCAATAGCAGCTGCCAAGAATCGCTCACTACTAAATGAGCGAACTTAAAGCTCGAAAACAGTTGCCCACTTGCACTGCTAAGCACAAAACAAGAAGCAAGCATCTTGCAGGAAGGTGCTCTTCATAAGAGGAACGGACAAGACAAAGCAGGGCACAAAACGCCTTGTGAAAGGAGCCAAAAATGGGAAACAAATATGAAGGGACTCAGACTGAGAAAAACCTCGAGACCGCTTTTGCTGGCGAATCTCAGGCTCGCAACAAGTACACCTACTTTGCATCAGTAGCAAAGAAGGAAGGCTATGAACAGATTTCGGCTCTTTTCTTGAAGACTGCTGAAAACGAAAAGGAACATGCAAAGCTGTGGTTCAAGGAACTCGGCGGATTGGGCGACACTCCTGCTAACCTTGAAGCTGCTGCTGAAGGCGAAAACTACGAGTGGACCGACATGTACGACGGTTTTGCAAAGACCGCTGACGAAGAAGGTTTCCCAGAGTTGGCTGCTAAGTTCCGTATGGTTGCTGAGATTGAGAAGCATCACGAAGAGCGCTATCGTGCACTTTTGAAGAACGTTGAAACTGCTCAGGTATTTGAAAAGTCCGAAGTTAAGGTTTGGGAATGCCGCAACTGTGGTCACATTGTTGTTGGTACTAAGGCTCCAGGTGTTTGCCCTGTATGCCTCCATCCACAGAGCTTCTTCGAAGTACACGCAGAAAACTACTAAGCCTATCTGCGGACGTTGGAGCTTGCTAACCCTACAATCTTTTATGTGGGCAGCTTGAATTTATTCCGCTAGGATTAGACAGACGAGTGTGTTAAGCCCAACACACAAGAGGTGCAAAAGCGGCTGGAAATTCCAGCCGCTTTTTCGTTAACTAGCAGTTCGTTCTAAACAGCTAACACTAACTGTCGTGCGAACCTAGCCGAAAAGTCGCCCAACAATGCTAATGAGCCCCATCCGCAGCAGAAACCAATAATGGCAGCAACGACTGTTTTCGCAATGAGTTTCCCCACCACATTCTGCCCGCCTTACGATTTCGCTCGTTTGCTACATCGGGATACGTACGATCACTTTCCCAGTTCGAAATAGTTTGACAGGAAACAAAAATTGCTTCTGCTAATTCTTCTTGGGACATACCAAGCTGTTTTGCTTTGACAAAAACTCAAAATGGGCAATTTTCGCTTGTCAAAAGTCTTTGGCAAGCTTCCGAGCAGGGTTAATACAAATACTAAAACTGATAGTGAAATAAAAACCCCTTTTAAAGGTATAGACATTTCTAAAAAAGAAAATGGCCTGCGCTTCTGCACAGACCATTCACATTACTTGTTTAAAACATTTTTAGCAATATAGAATTATCAGGCTATAAACCAAATTATCTTTCCCTCATTAAAAGTTGGAAAGTGTCTTAACCTTCTGCTTAGCAATCAAGAAGTAAGCAGTTGCTGCAATAGACCACGCCCATATGATATGTCCAAATATTTCTGAGAAGTGCTCAGTGAAAGGCTGATCCCATGGTGCAGGTACGGTACCTAATGCAGGCATCAATACAACATGCCATACGATCCACAAAACAATACCGTATACAGCGCCTTGCGCAAGTGCGACCTGTGGCCACTTCTGAATAAGAAGAATAAACAAAATTGAAAATACGATTGCAAAAGAAAAATGCAAGATAAGCGTAAACCATGCTACAGGCTGATCTGCATAATAAACCGTAGAGAAAATAATGTCGTCTGGAATACCAATTTGCTGGGCCATATGTTGCGGTGGATTAATTTCGTTACGTTCGATCGTACGTGGTGGAAACAAATTCTCCCAACCAATCTTTACCATGCCAGAAATCATACCCGCAATGAAGCCAAACCAGATGCACTTCAAAACAGCCTTGGCGGTCCAAGGTTTTTCTTCTGCCATTCTTACAAACTCCTTTCTATCAACATAAATTCAGGTTCAAGACCGAAGTTGTTTATTCTTCGTTGACTACGCCTCTTGAACCTGTTAAATGATTTTCGCACCGAGATTTTCGCGTTACAATTACAACATTGTATGGCATACAATTTTTAGGAGATCATGGTAAAAGCCCTCTTAAACACCTATGAATTAAGTTGGAAGCCCGATAAGAACCGACTTAAAAAGCCTTTCTATTTATCATTAGCAACCACAATGAAGGAAGATATTGTTCAGGGAGTGCTCCCCGCTTATACCAAACTTCCTCCCCAGCGAGAGCTTGCTCGATACCTAGAACTAAATGTCAGCACCGTCACTAAAGCCTATAAACTCTGCGAAACCAATGGCCTTGTCACTGCCGCGGTTGGACGAGGAACTTTTGTTGCCCCCTTAACCATCATGCATCATCCTTTTGACGAGGGTGCCCCTATTGAACAAGAGCGTTATGGCAATCTTGAATCGAATCCGTTTTCCAACTCAAGCCCCAACTCTGAAAAGAGTTCTTTACAAACAGTGTCTTCGCAGACGGCTAATTCGCAGGTTTCTTACACCCAAAGCTTCATTCCTGCTGATGTGATTAACTTGGCTTATCAAAAAGTCTCTTCAATACATAGCGATGTCGTTCGAAAAGAAGGCATCCAAATGTTAAGCGCGCCAAATTCAGCAGAATTATTTGGGAGTAACGCTTACCTGGGCAGCTCATTTCAGCTTGATGCTGGGAAAATATGGTTAGCCGAACAAGGAGTACACCTCAAAGAACATTCATCAATTTTCATCACCATGGGAATATCTCATGCGCTAGGTGTTATTCTTTCTTCACTTTTCCAACCAGGAATTGCAATTGCTATGGATACTTACACAAGCCCTTATGCAGCTGCAACTATGTCCAAGCTTCTTCATCTAAAGATGGTTCCTATTGAGAATGACGCTGAAGGCATAAGTGCCACTGCCCTTGAAGCGGCTTGCCGTACTGGAAAAATAAAGGCTTTATTTGTATTACCCACAGGTAATCCAAATAACATCACTCTAAGCGAAAAACGAAAAGCAGAAATTGCTGAGGTTGCCAAAAAATATAATTTGTTTGTTATTGAAGATGACTACATGACTCCTTTTAAGGATATAAAGCCAACGCCACTATATAACCTCATCCCAGAACAGACAGCTTATATTAGCTCGGTCTCCCAAGCTATTTCTACGGGAATTCGCATTGCTTATATTGCCGTTCCAAACAAATACAGGCGAAGCATAGCAGAAACTCTTTTCGCATCGATGCATAAAATTTCGCCCTTTGACGCGCAACTTGCAGCGCAAACCATTTCAAAAGGCTTACATAGAACACTCATAGCTGAAAAACAAGAACATATTCGTTTTCGCAACTGGTGCTTCTCGCTGCATTTCCCGGATTTTAAAACGAACCCATTATCTATTGCTCAGTGGATTAAGCTGCCTTCTGAGCTGACGGGAAAACAAGTAGAAAAAGATTTGCGAGCACTTGGTGTTCAAGTGCTGTCGGCTCGACATTTTGCGTTAGGTGAACGCGCCCTAGATACTGCTATTTATTTAGCGACATGTGGTCCAGAAACACCGCATCAGCTTCACGAAGGACTGAGAACCATTAAAAGCTACTTTGAAGAAAACGGCATTCATGTATAAAGCGACAAGATTCAATCGAAGGAGTCCTTTAACCTAGTGCTGTATAAACCGCAAGGCCAATAACCACTACGCCAAGAATGATACCTATAATAATGTTTGACCTAGACATTAATACCCCCTGCTAAAACGTACGGCTAGAGAAAAATCTCTAGCCGCCTCTTTTAAATATTGTCACGCCAATGGATTCAGTTAAGCTGAGTTACTTTGTAAACTTCAGTTTTAGCTTTTACTTTTACTTTAGCTTCCCTTAACTTTTACTTTTGATTTGCTTGCGCTTTTGCCTTAGCTTTTGCCTTTACCTGTGCTCTCCAGCTATTCTAAACAAGCTTTACAAACTTGCGTTTGCCAACCTGCACAACTGCATCCTTTAGCATTTCAGGAGCTACATTGTAACTTTTCGCAGGAATTGTTTCCCCGTTCACCTTGACACCACCCTGGTCGATCATACGGCGAGCATCGCCCGTTGAATTAGTTAGACCAGCATCGCTGATAAGCTTTGCAAGATAAACCAGACCTTCGTCATTAGGTGTTAAATCAGCAGCAAATTCTGGAATGTCATCCGGAATTTCATGCTGCTTGAATTGCTTATCAAAAGCAGCTTCTGCCTCCTGGGCAGCAGTCTCATCATAATATGCTGCAACGATATTTTGAGCTAAGTCTCGCTTGCAGCGATTAGGATGAATGTCTCCTGCCGCCAAACCAGCTTCAATAGCGTCAATCTTATCAACAGCTACTGTAGAAGCTAAGCGATAATACTTCACCATAAGTTCGTCAGGAATAGACATCACCTTGCCGAACATGTCATTAGGCTCGTCAGTCAAACCAATGTAGTTACCATAGCTCTTGGACATCTTCTTTACGCCATCAGTTCCTTCAAGCAGTGGCAAGGTAAGGCAAACCTGGGGTTCCATTCCCATCTTTTCCATAAGCTCACGGCCAGCAAGCAAATTAAACAACTGGTCAGTGCCACCAAGTTCGACATCAGCCTTAATGACTACTGAGTCATAAGCCTGCATAACAGGGTATAAAAATTCATGAAGAGCAATAGATTGATTGTTGGTGTAACGATTATGGAAGTCATCGCGTTCCAAAATGCGAGCTACTGTAAAGTTCGAAGCAATTTTAAGCAACTGCTCCAAATCCATGCTTAAAATCCATTCGGAGTTATAGCGAAGCGTTGTTTTCTCTGGATCAAGAATCTTAAACGCCTGATCAACATAGGTCTGTGCATTTTCCTTGATCTGATCGCGCGTAAGCTGAGGGCGTGTGGTGTTGCGACCGGAAGGATCACCAATAAGCGCGGTCCCATCGCCAATGATGAGTGTTACCTGATGACCTAAATCCTGAAATGCGCGCAGCTTGCGCAAAGGCACGGCATGGCCTAAATGAATATCGGGAGCCGTAGGGTCTACACCTAACTTTACGTTCAAAGGTTTGCCACGCTTAAGTTTTTCCATCAACGCAGCTTCTGGCACAATTTGAGCAGTGCCAGACTGAATAATATGAAATTGCTCTTCAGATGAAATCATGAATTCCTCTTTCTTATACAACGCAGAAATTCTAGCACAGCGCGTCCCCTAATTGGACGCGCGGTATATATAGACTTGCGAAACGCCGTGAAACAAGCAACTTGTTGTCGGTTTTCCTGTTGCGAAAATCACAAAACAGACGACTCACCATTAGTCCCGCAATTAAAAGTACAACAAAGCATGTAATTTGTTATCGGTTCCCTCTTACGAAACGCCGCGGAACAAATGACCCGATGTTGCACCTTGTGCTTTGGAAACTTTATCGCCGCTCTTAAGCGCAATATCACGAGCACGCACCGCGCGCTGAACTTTCTTAGTAGTTTCCGAAACGTTCATGAGTGTAGTGTCCACCATAAACGCCGAAACACCAGCGCTAATCAGCTCAGGTGCCATGTGGGCAATATCTAGCGAAACAGCATTATACAAATGGCTGCGTCCCGTAACATCGGTAATTACCGTCATTTCATAGCCCTTGCGATCCTTCAAATGGTGAGGGCTTTTACGCCTTGCACAGCTTGCACAATTTTGATTGCAAGGACCTTGACTCATAAGCAAACAATGCTCAGTAATCATCAATTCAGTTGAACCCATAATGGTTACTCCAAGGGGAACAGGCGAAACTTCACCCAATTCCTCGATTTGAACTAAGGAAAGTTCAGGAGATAGCCAAATGCGTTGCGCACCCAAATCCGCCATCGCCTGAAGATCGAAGCGATTCGTCACCGGAATATGAGGCCCAACTTCGGGCAGAGCTCCCATTTCGCCAGCATGAACAAGCTGCCCTAAATTCTCCACCACAACAGGTTTATCCTCGCGCACACGATTCCAAATGTCGAAACCATTGCGAAGCTCTTCATCAAACATGTGAGACACCGTTGGCATAATTGGAATGCATTGCTTAGGATAACCTGCTTGTTCTGCGGTACCAGAAAGCTGACCAGCAATTACTGCTTCACCACGGCGATAATTAAGCGCGGGAACATAAATAAAATCAGCACCAGCACGCTTTGCCGCACGAGCACAAGCAGGATTAGCTGCCAAAACCCCTACCTTGCAAGAACCTTTACGAATGGGCTTAGCGAAAACACGAGGCGCGACACGTTCAAGGCTGCGACTGTGATATTCGGCAAGCATCGCCTGTGTCAGCTGCTCTGCTGCACGAGCGCGCAGTTTATGCAGCAACGAAAAGCCCATACCTACGCCCTCATCAAGATCGATATCCAGCTTTTCAAGCGAAAACGGTGTGGTTCCCATACGGTCTACATGATCGCGAACCTCATCTGCGGTAAGAGCTTTTGTTCGTGCAGCCTCAACAACAGTACCTTCAACGCTTACACTTACGAGCCTATCTTCAATTGAGCTATATGCACTGAAGGTAAGCTTTGCGGGCTGCCCAATATGAAGCTCAATACTTCCCGTAACAGGCACAGCAGGCAAACGATCACTATCCACAAAAGCAGCCTGGGCGTTACGCACACGAAAAACGCGGTCGCCCTTACCAACAGCACGATCAACCTGCAAAATAACCTTGCCTGATTTATCGAACGTAAGCTCATCTATCGTTTGAACAAAGTGACCACGATTGGTCCAGAACTCAATTGCATCACCCACATGCAATTCCTGCTCAGGATCAACAAACACTTTGCCGTCTTTAACACGAGAAACACGTCCCACAAATACGCCACGATTATTAGGGCGTCCATAGCTCATTATTTCATTACCACGCTGGCGCTCTAAATATGCAGTAGTAAAACCACGGGAAAATGCTTCGGCTAAAGCCTGATGTTCTTCTTCAGTTGCACGCGGATTAATAGGATCTCCCACAGGAAGTTCCACCGAACCGCAATCCGCCTCAGCACGCTGGCTTTCTTCCAGCCAAGCAAGCGTACGATCAAGAACCTTACGATACACCCCTACAACATTCTTAACGTAATCGGGTGACTTCATACGTCCCTCAATCTTAAGAGACGTAGCTCCTGCCTTAATAAGCTCAGGCAACACATCGATAGTGCAAAGATCTTTCGGCGAGAGCAAATGCTCACCTGGTGCATCAAGCGATTTGCGCAGTGCAACATTATGCAAGGTATATGGCAAGCGACACGCCTGAGCGCAGCGACCACGATTAGCGGATCTGCCGCCAACCATGGAAGACATAAAGCATTGGCCCGAGTAACAAATACACAGTGCGCCATGGGCAAACACTTCAACTTCCATACCAAGCTCACGCGCTAGGCCAGATAAGCGATCAATTTCTTCAAACGAAAGTTCACGCGCAAGCGTAACACGAGAAGCACCCAATGCTGCAGCTGCCTGTATGCCATCTTCAGTGTGAGTGTTCATCTGCGTAGAAATATGAATATCGCAATCAGGCAAAATGCGACGAAGCTCCAGCGAGATACCGATATCTTGAACAATAAAGGCATCCACCCCGCAACGATATGCCTGACGCGCAAGTTCGAGCGCATCTTCAACTTCCGAAGGAAGCACAATAGTATTAAGCGTTAAATAAATACGAACACCGCGCAAGTGAGCATAATCACACGCCTGCGCTAAATCCTCATGCGAAAAATTATCCGCGCCACGACGAGCATTAAAATACCCCGCACCTAGATACACCGCATCAGCGCCAGCCTGAACTGCAGCATGAAGGCATTCCATATTGCCTGCCGGAGCAAGCAGTTCAATTTGGGTTGGATTAAAACTTGATTGAACAGCATCAGACGAAGAAATCTGATCTATTTGTTGTTCCATGAAGAATTCCTCTGCGTAATTGGAAGGTAAAACCTACTAAATTGCTCTTTAACAAAGTATTACATACATAAAGCGACCATCTAACCGATGGCCGCCACTAAAATACTTATTTCCTGCAAGCTTAAGCAGACTGGGCCTTGCTGTCTGCATCCTGGAAAGCCGCAATACCAGCATCGTAATGAGACTGAATATCCGCTAAACGAGAATCATACGTACTGTAATCAAATGAACCGCTTTGAGGTGCATTTACATCTTCATACAGCTGAACATACGCTGCCAAAGCTGTTTGCATTTCGGTTGCGCCCGTAACGTATGACTTATGAATATCTGTCATAGCTTCAGGAGGTGTAATTGCATTCAGATCATCCACACACGTATTTACTGCCTCAAGCTGAGCGTCCAAAGAAACTACTTCTCCATCTTTTACGGCAGTAGCAAATTCCTCCATATTGGTATTCAGTGTGTCCATAATGGTATTAACTGAAGACATATATTGGCGGTTTTGTGTTTGAGCATCTTGTTCGGCAGTGTTGCCCGAACAACCTACCAAAGCGCCTAAACAAGCAATGCAAAGCATTGCAACTACGATAATGCGTGCTTTCGCTTTCATACAATCCTTTCAAACATATGCCGTTATTCGACACTGTCTAAATTGTCTTTGATGCATTCCTGCAAGCCAATAGCGTCCCTGATAGTTTACGAAACTATTAACCTGCAGCATGCAATAGTTTCTCATAAAGTCTAGTAAGGACAGTATCACAAAAAGTCAATTTCGAATCTATATTGTAGCTACTTTGACAGAAAGGTTCACAAAGCTACCAGTATCTCTCGATACAACACACATATATACAAGAAATGAGCTCAGCAAATGCCGAACTCATTTCGCTAAATAGTTTAATTGTGAGGGCGAAGTAGGAACTTACCTTACACCAACTAAGCAGCACGCCGTATAACAAAACCAGAGTAAACCACATCAGGTTCATACGACATTTGCTGAATCAACTAAGCAACCCGCCGCACATACAATGCCTGAGTTGATGGGTCGGTTGGAGTTTCACCGCCTCCACCAGGTTGTGTAGGAATTTCTCCTCCACCACCAGTGTCGCCACCGCTACCACCAGCTCCGCCGCCAGTTGAACCACCGCCGCCAGGTTGTGTCGGGGTTTCACCGCTGCCGCCAGAACTCGTACCGGATCCTGAACCACCAGTTCCTGTAGAAGTATCACTAGATTCGCTATCTGTTTCTTCAGAATCAGGAGTTGTTACGGTGTCACCTTCATGTTCAGGAGCCTCACCAGTTGCACCTTCGCCGTGACCAAAATCATGCGTAGTGTATTCAAGCTCTTCGTCACTTGTTGGGAACTGCTCAATCGGCTGGCCTTCAAGAATGGTGCTCATAAAGTCACCGAAAACGTCGTCCGCAGCAACATAGGAAGGCATGCGCACCTCTTCACGTCCACCTATCCAAATTGCTACTGACATTTGAGGAGTAATGCCGCAGAACCACTTGTCACGCCAATTTTCTGACGTACCAGTTTTACCTGCTGCAGGCTGGCCATTAGAAATAGCAGCGCCACGACCAGTGCCGTTAGTAATAACACCTTCCATAACCTCAGTTGCTGCCTGAGCTAATGCGGTATCCAATACCTTTTCGCCCGTGGTATCAGCATTGAAGATAACGTTGCCAGATGAATCAGTAATGCTTTGGATGCATGTCGCCTCATGCTTAGTGCCGCCATTGGCGATAGTCGCATACGCCTGAGCCATTTCGCGCACTGTTACTTCCTGAGCGCCCAAAGTGATTGAAGGATACGCTTCTAAGTCCTCTTCAATACCGCAAGTATTAGCCATTTCAACTACTTTTTCAGGACCAATTTCAGTACAAAGTTCGGCAAAGCCAGTATTCGAAGAAACGGCAAATGCGCTCGCAATTGAGCGAGTTCCATAATTAGAGCCGCCGTAATTTTCTACTTCCCAACCATCAATATTTACATGAGAAGTACAATTCAAGTTTGTATCGGGCGAAACGCCATCGTTAAGTGCTGCCAACAGAGTAAACGTCTTAAACGATGAACCAGGTTGACGCTTTGCTTGCGTTGCTAAATTGAACTCATCCGTATCGTAGTCACGACCACCAATCATTGCACGGATAAAACCTGTATCGGGATCAACCGCAACCATAGCAAGCTCAAGATTGTCATCTAAGCCCGCAAGCTTAGCATCAGCAGCCTGTTCTGCAGCTTTTTGCGTATTAACATCAAGAGTAGTGATAACCGTCAAGCCGCCTTTAAATACTTCATCAGCAGAATAATCTTCTAATAAAGTATCACGCACATAACTTGTGAAGTATTTGTACTGGTACAAACCGTCATTGGAATCACTCATGGTCACATTGAGCGAAATTGGCTCTGCCTGAGCAGCGTCATGTTCTTCTTGAGTGATAACGCCATTTGACAACATACGATCCAAAACTAAGTTACGACGTTGTAAGCAGTTATCAGGATTATCAATAGGATTGTTGTAGGTTGGAGACTGAGGAATACCGATAAGCGTTGCCGCTTCGGCAATAGTTAAGTCTTTAGCATTCTTTGAAAAATACAGTTCGGCTGCTGCCTGAATACCATAAGCACCTTGACCATAGTTAATAGTATTTAAATACATCTGGAGGATTTCGTCTTTTGAATACATTTGCTCAAGTTGTAAAGCAATATAGGCTTCGCGAACTTTACGCTTAAAGGTGGATTCAGTTGCTTCGTCAGCCAAGATAGTATTACGAACAAACTGCTGAGTAATTGTGGAAGCGCCTTCATGACCGGTACCTGTAATGTTTACCCAAGCAGCACGAGCAATACCAAACAAGTCAACACCATTATGCTCATAGAAGCGTTCGTCTTCCGTTGCAATGCTGCCCTTCGTTACATAATCACCCATTTCACTTAATTCAATGGGGTCACGATTTTCCAGGTATAGCTCAGCTAAAAGCGTAGTGCCATCACTAGCATATACTTTTGTTTTTTCGGCCACATTATATGCTGACGCATCAGTATAGTCAGGCAAGTCTTGCAGCCAAATCGCGCACACTGCAACGACAGCCAAACAGCCAGCTACAAGAACACCAGCAATTACCATGCCTACAACTCCCAAACGGAAGCCGGCACGTTCTTTGCGAGCTGCATGCCTAGATCTTCTGGCTCGTGAAACCATATTACCTCCAAACTACAGTTCGGATTATTTTAGCACGCAACACGGCTTATACACGAAACAACGCACTTTGACCCCATCGTTTCCATGTTCGCGCCAAATATAATTCACGCTTAGTTTTGTACGATTCCTGCCAAATTTCGAACGAAAAAATCTCCCAAATAGAAAAGGCGACAGATAATCTGCCGCCTAAAATTTGCCATGAACTGG
This sequence comes from uncultured Eggerthella sp., assembly GCA_900556585.1. Taxonomy (GTDB): domain Bacteria; phylum Actinomycetota; class Coriobacteriia; order Coriobacteriales; family Eggerthellaceae; genus Anaerotardibacter. Next base: position 10,524 of record USPD01000012.1, on the reverse strand, counting down.
GAATTTATTGACACGATCAAGCAATCTAGCCGATCTTGGCTCGCTAAAGTTGCAACGATGTCCGCATTATTTCAGTAAGGCTTCGTCTTCAGATAATTTTTTTGCGCCAAGTTCAACCTGTTCTGCAACAACGCTATTTCCCGTTCCGCCAAACGTAGTACGTGCTGCAACAATAGATTCCAGATCAAGAGCTCCCGTAATATCAGCCTCGAACAAATCAGATGCTGCCTTGAAATCCTCCAGGGACAAGTCGTCCAAATCACATCCACGCTTATCACACAGCAAAACTAAATGACCAACGATTTCGTGAGCTTTACGGAAAGGAAGGCCTTTCTTTGCTAGGTAGTCAGCTACATCTGTAGCTGCCAAATAACCCTTCTTGGATTGAGCACGCATAGCGTCAGCATTAACTTTCATGGTGGAGATCATGCCTTCCATGCAAATTAAGCAGTCATGCAGTGTCTTGCAGGCATCAATAACGCCTTCTTTATCTTCTTGTAAGTCCTTGTTGTAGGCCAATGGAAGACTTTTCATAGTTGTGAGCAATGCCATAAGGTCACCCACCACGCGTCCAGACTTGCCGCGAATAAGCTCAGCAAAATCAGGATTCTTCTTCTGAGGCATGATGGAAGAACCCGTTGAGTATTCGTCTGCCAGCGTAATGAAACCAAATTCAGAAGTGGACCACAAAATGATTTCTTCTGACAAACGAGAAAGATGAATCATGGCAACCGAACAAGCGTAGTCCAAATCCAGCAAAAAGTCGCGATCTGATACTGCATCAAGAGAATTTGGAATCGTAGACGCAAAACCGAGTTCTTTAGTGGTCTGTTCGCGATCAAGAGGATAAGTGGTGCCAGCCAAAGCCGCCGATCCCAGTGGGTTAGCATTCGCAGCATCATATGCCTGCTTTAAACGCGCAAAGTCACGTGTGAACATCCAGAAGTAAGCCATAAAATGGTGCGACAACAAAACAGGCTGCGCATGTTGCATATGGGTATAGCCCGGAAGAATAGTTCCCATATTATCGCGTGCTGTATTTATAAGCGCACCACGGAGCGAATTCACATCTTGCATAAGATTTTCAGCAAGCATCTTAGCGTACAGGCGCGTATCAGTAATTACCTGGTCATTACGAGAGCGGCCGGTATGAAGACGAGCACCAGCGTCACCGATATTTTGAGTAAGAACTTTTTCGATAGACATATGGATATCTTCATCGTTGATATCAAAGGTAAACGTACCCTCGTCGATAGATTTTTCAATATCCGCAAGTCCAGCAACAATAACATCGGCATCTTCCTGGGAAATTACCCCCTGAGCTGCCAGCATGCGCGCATGAGCACGAGAGCCAGCAATATCCTGATGATACATTGCCTTATCTACTGGCAAAGAAGCACCAAATTCTTGTGTAAATTCGCTTACACCTTTTTCAAATCGTCCAGACCACAATGCCATGTGCTGAAGCCTTTCTCTAAACTTATTACTTGAATTCCAATACTTTAACGCTAAACGACGCCTTAATGTTGATCACGTCTTGACGTTAACATTAGCCAACGACCAACCAACACCCTAGCTAACACCCTAGCTAACACCCTAGCCAACGCCCTAACGCTGATCGAGTTCTAATATTAACTGAATCCTTAACGATCACGCGTAGACACGAGAAGTAAAATGCCACCGATAAGGTTCACAAAAATGAGCGTACATACACCAAATGCGGTAGTATTTTCCTTCCTTCTTTTATAAATTCCCCAGCAATGAACCGTCATAGGAATCATCCAGGCAAGAGGAATAATTGCCCAACAAAGCGCAACGGTTGAAATAATGCACAAAATAAAAGCAATGAGACGTAACGTATCATCCGTTGAATTAGCAGGTGCTTGTGGCGCATATCCCATAGGTTGCTGCCCTGGAACCTGACCATACTGTGGCTGAGCACCATACTGCGCTTGATTATATGGTTGTTGAGGCTGAGGGGTTGCTTGAGGTTGAGCGCCTACTTGGGATTGAGGAGCTGGTTGAGGCTGGGGCTGTGGTTGAGGTATCGCCTGCTGAGCAGATGGCTGAGCCTGAGCCGTTTCTTGCTGCCGCGGATCCTGCTGTGGCTGAGCTACAGGCTGTGCTGGTTGTTGCGGTTGCGCAACCTGCTGAGACTGTTGTGGCTGCATTGGCTGCTGAGGTACAACTGCATCCGCATAATTATCAGTCCACTGATTACCATCCCACCAGCGAAGTTTTGTTTGATCCCCTGATGGGTCGGGATACCAACCAGCAATTGGGTTTGCCATAAAGAAACACTCCTTAAAAAATATACTAGATATTATACAAACACTTATCTCTAGAGCCTATGCGCTTTTCTAGAGCCTATGCGCTTTTCCGCGCTAATAAAACAATTAGCTTATTGCAAAACGGTTCCACTATTCATCGCATTCATACCTACCCACAACCCGTCTTTTTTTGCGACTTTTAGCTTACCCCTCTGCAAAAACGGCAGAAGTATATACTCAAACACTTCGATAACGCGGCTTCATAGAGTAATTATCTCAAGAGTGAACCAATTTGAAGTAATAAACAGTGAGATTTTTGTATCAAACCAAATTTGAGCCTTACACCCTACTATGAGAGAAGTAACGCACTATATACTTCATGCGTTTTTGCAGCACACCAGGGCCAATGCAACAAAAAACGGCGACCATAAAGGCCGCCGCATAAAACTCTACATAAAACATTACGCAAATACCGCATGAATCACAAGAATCACTATTCTTATGCTATGCGCATCGCATGAAACGCATAGGCTCTAACGCACATCACGCATATCATATGCGTCGCGCAAATTCTTTGCGCTATTTGCAATTATTTGCAATTACTCGCCGTCAGTTACACCCTGCTCACGACGATTCTTTGCCCAAACACGCGTAGACAAACCATACAAATCAATGAAGCCCTTTGCAGACTGATGATTAAAGGTGTCAGCTGCATCATAGGTTGCCAGACCGTAGTCATACAAAGAGAAGTCACTCTTGCGACCGGTTACCGTGCAAGTACCCTTGTAGAACTTCAAGCGAACAATACCAGTTACGCACTGCTGAGTAGCTGCAATGAACTGATCCATAGCGTGCTTCAATGGTGAGAACCACTGGCCATTGTAAACAAGCGTTGCCCAGTCATGCTCGATATGAAGCTTGTAGCGGAGAACTTCACGCTCAAGGCACATGTCTTCAAGACCACGATGAGCCTCAATCAAAGCAAGAGCGCCAGGTGCTTCATAGCATTCACGACTCTTAACACCAATCATACGGTTTTCAATCATATCGATACGACCAAAACCATTAGCACCTGCGATTTCATTCATCTTTGCGATGATATCTAGGTAGCTCATCTGCTGACCATCAATAGCAACAGGTAAGCCAGCCTTGAATTCAATTTCGATTTCAGTTGCTTTATCAGGAGCTTTTTCAGGATCAGTGGTCATGGTGTAAATATCTAGTGGAGGACGATTCATTGGATCTTCCAAAACACCACATTCAATAGCGCGGCCCCACAGATTGTCATCAATAGAATAAGGCTTTGACTTAGTGGTAGGAACGGTTACACCATGAGCTTCCGCCCAATCCATTTCCTCTTGACGAGTATGCATATCCCACTCGCGAACAGGAGCAATGATTTCCAAAGAAGGATCGAGTGCCTGAATAGAAGTTTCAAAACGAACCTGGTCGTTACCCTTACCAGTGCAGCCATGAGCAACATACTTAGCACCATATTTATGAGCCGTATCTACCAGATACTTAGAAATCAGTGGACGAGAAAGAGCTGAAACAAGAGGATATTTGTTTTCAAAATGAGCATTTGTATACAGAGCCTTAGATAAGTAATCTGCTGCGAAATCCTCACGCATATCGGCAATGATGCAGTCGATAGCACCTGTTGCTAAAGCGCGTTCTTTTACTTCTTCAAGACCCTCATGCTCTTGGCCAACTTCACCAACAACCGCAATAACATCCAGGCCCTTTTCATCCTGAAGCCACTTAATGCATACGCTGGTGTCTAAGCCACCTGAATAGGCAAGTACGCATTTTTCCTTTGCCATTTCAAAACCCTTTCTTCGAGTTATTTAGTATTCAACGTATTTACTGCTCAAAGCCTTACGCTTCAAGCGAAAATTACCGCTAGTACACTATACGCTAATACAGCCATTTAATGCTAACTGATTAATGGGACGACCGGTTTCCTTTGAACATACACCTGCTTTGTCGTCCTACTACTCTACCGTTCGTCTACTCTGCGTCTTCTACTGCAACTTCTTCGGTTGCTGAAGCTTCAGAAGACTCAGCAGAAGCTTCGTCCTGTTCTTCTTCATCTTCAGCAGGTTTCCAGCCATCGCGAACAGCAGCGATCATGCCAGGCAATGCCTTCAGCAGCTGATCGATTTCCTTGCGGGTAACAATCAGTGGAGGCAAGAAACGCAGAGTCTGAGGACCAGTAGCATTCAACAAGAAACCATCTTCCAAGCCTTTTGCTACTACCAAGTTAGCGTCAATGCCCTCTTCAAGGTCAGCGCCAATCATCAAACCAAGACCACGTACTTCGGTAATACCGTCAATCTCGCCCAAACCAGCCGAGAAGTACTCACCCAATTCCTGAACATCCTCATCAAAATGACCATGAGTCAAGGTAGCAAGCGTTGCATGAGCAGCTGCCATTGCCAAATTGCTGCCACCGAAAGTGGAACCGTGATCGCCTGGCTCAAAAGCTTCAGCTACTTCAATGCGAGCCGCGCAAGCACCCATTGGGAAGCCAGAAGCAATACCCTTTGCCATAGTAATAATGTCAGGCGTAATACCCATATTCTGGAAAGAGAAGGGGAATTCGCCGCAACGATAAAAACCTGACTGAACTTCATCGACAATAAGCAAAATGCCATTCTTGTGGCAGAAACGTGCAACCTCAAACAAGGTATCAGGATCCCATGGATGAACGCCCGATTCGCCCTGTACGCACTCCAGCATAACAGCGCATACGTCTTGAATGTTGTTATAAAATGCCTGGTGAACTGCATTCATATCGTTCATTGGAACATGAATAAAGCCATCTGGTAGTGGAGCAAATGCTTCCTGCTTTGCAGGCTGAGCAGTTGCCGCAAGTGTAGTTAACGTACGACCATGGAAGCTACCATCCATAGTGATGATAGTCTGTCCGCCACTGCCATATCTCTTGGAATACAAGCGTGCAAGTTTAATAGCGCACTCATTTGCTTCAGCACCAGAATTTGCAAAGAACACTGGCCAAGGTGCACGGAAGAACTTTGGCACGCAGGTGTTGAGCATGTCAGAAATAAGTTTTGCTACCTCACCGCGGCTTTCAATGTAGTAATAATTGCTTACATGGATAAGACGCTTTGCCTGAGCAGCAATAGCCTCAGAAACCGCTGGATGGCAATGACCTAAGCTGTCTGCGCCAATGCCAGCAATAAAGTCCAAATATGTTTTACCTTCGTCGTCCGTAACTTCCATACCGGAACCTTCAACCAGCATAACTGGCTTGCGATTAAACGTATGCATTACGAAACGATCCTCAAGTTTTTTCGCTTCTTCAAAACCCATGGTTTTCCTTTCTATTTTTACGCATTAGATTCTAACTGGTTCATGCGTAAAATGTCTTGCTGCATTTACGAAATGCTGTGCCGCATTCATGGTTTCTTTATAAGTTTTCGCTCAAGCGCGAAGCCAAGATACCTAAAGGACGCATTTCTTCTTTAGAGACTTTAGCTTTGTCATCATAAATAAGCGTGCCTGAACCACTAGAGGTAAGAAGTTCAACCAAAATAGAATGAGGTTTAGTGCCATTAACAATATGAGCGCGTGGTACCCCGCCTTCAATTGCGCCTACGCATGACTGCAGTTTCGGAATCATGCCACTGCTCACCTTGCCCGTTGCAAGCATCATGCGTGTTTCATCAAGCGTCATCTGGGAAACCAGCGAATCCTTATTGCTAAAGTCCTCATAGAAGCCATCAACATCGGTCAAGAACACAATTTTGTGAGCCCCAATAGCTGATGCAATAGCGCATGCCGCAGCATCAGCATTGATGTTGTAGGAACCGCCATCTTCACCTTTACCAACAGAAGCAATAATAGGAATGTAGTCAGAAGCAATTAAAGCGTTGATGTATCCGGGATTGACCTCAATAACTTGACCAACCCTGCCAAGCTCAGGATCTTTCTGCTTTGCAATAATAGTGCCAGCATCCGTTCCGTTTACGCCAACAGCTAGGTTGCCGTGCTCGTTCATAGCAAGTACGAGCTCTTCGTTCACTTTGCCGATGAGCGTCATTTTTACAACATCCATTGCCTCATCGGTTGTAACACGCTGACCATTCTTGAATTCAACATCTATACCAAAACGGTTCATGTTAGCTGTAATTGCTGCACCGCCACCATGCACAATCACAGGATTTACTCCCATGATTTTCAGCATAACAATATCACTCATAACAGCATGACGAAGCGCTGGATCAACCATAGCAGCACCACCATACTTAATTAAAACGGTTTTTCCTGTGGCGTTTTTAATCCATGGAAATGCTTCAATTAAAACTTCAGCGGTATGGCTTGAGGTAATCTTTCTATCCCTTGCGTATTTCATGAGCGGTAATCTCCATTAATAGAAACGTATTCGTGCGAAAAATCGCAGGTCCACATGGTAGTTTCAGCAGAACCTGCCCCTAAATCGGCCTCGAGAACAATCTCAGAGGCCTCGAATCGTCGCAGAGCCTCGTCTTCATCAAACGGCACAGGCAATCCTTTACGCAGCACAGGCATGCCCATGATATCTATGTCCACATTTTCTTGAGAAAATGTTGCGCCCGATCGTCCAAGCGCACCCGCAATTCTGCCCCAATTGGCATCATGCCCATACAGCGCCGTTTTAACAAGCGGCGAATTCGCAACCGTACGTGCCGCAGCATCCGCCTGTTCGTTGGTTTGCGCGCCACGAACTATAACGGTAACTAACTTAGTAGCGCCTTCCCCGTCACTTGCCATGGCACGAGCAAGATACTGGGTTACCACACCAAGTGCCTGCTTAAATTCTGCATAGGCAATCGAATCTGTGCCAAACGTTCCTTGAGCAGGCTTAGCAGCTTTACCCGAAGCGAACAGTACGCAGGTATCGTTAGTAGAAGTGTCACCGTCAACGGTTACCTTATTAAAGCTTACATTTACCGCTTCTCTTAGTGCTTCATGCAAAAGCACAGGCGAAACAGGAGCATCAGTTGTTAAAACGGAAATCATGGTTGCCATGTTAGGCATAATCATGCCTGAACCTTTTGCCATTCCACCAACCGTGAATGTGCATCCTTCGAAAGCAGGATCAGCCGATTGATAGGAAACCGCATATTCCTTTGAAACCGTGTCAGTAGTCATAATGGCACAAGCAGCACTGTGCCCTGATTCATTAGTTGCACCCGTTTGACATAACTGCTCATGAAGAGCAGGCACACCCGTTTTAAAAGGAGCAATATCAAGCTGCTGACCAATAACGCCCGTAGAAGCAACTAAGACATCCTCTTCAGCGCATCCGACAACGTCCGACACAATACGTGCTGTTTGGCGAGCATTTTCTAAACCTACTAAACCCGTAGCAGCATTTGCAATACCAGAATTAATCACCATGGCACGCGCAAGGCCGTATCCCACGCCATCCAAATGCTCGCGAGAAACAGTAACCGGAGCCGCACAAAAAACGTTTTGGGTAAACACCCCTGCAGCAGCGCATAATTCATCAGCTTCCACCAAAGCCATATCCAAACGATTGGGATCATCCCTAAAACCAGCATGAATTCCGCCAGCCTTAAAGCCACATGCAGAAGCTACGCCACCGCCATCGATGGTGCAAAACGATACATCAGTCATATTTATTCTCACTCCTAAGAGGGGTTAGCAACACTAGATAGCGCGGTTGATTCATTGAAACCGCAAAGAATATTAGCGCATTGAACAGCCTGACCAGCTGCGCCTTTTACAATGTTGTCAATAGCGCACGTCGCAATAACGCAGCCAACTTCATCATTGTAGGCAACGCCAACATGAGCACGATTCGTTCCAACAACCGAAGAGGTTTTCGGCTGCGTTCCCAAAGGAAGAACCGAAACAAAGGAAGAATCGGCATAAGTGTCAACATATCGTCGATGAATTGATTCGCCCGTTTCGCGTTCACGAGCTTCTGATGTCAATTGAATAGTCACCGTAGAAAGCAAGCCACGAGAAGCAGGAGCTAAATGAGGCGTAAAGATTAAACGCCCTGGAATTGAAAGAATCTGTTCAATTTCTGGGGTATGACGATGGCTGGTTACCCCATAAGCTTCAAAGTTTTCATTGGCTGAAACAAAGTGAGTGCGCGCCGTTGCGCTGCGACCAGCACCTGAAACGCCAGAAATAGCATCTGCCACCACAACACCCTGCGAAAGCTCTATAACAGGAGCTGCAGCAAGAGACGTTGCGGTTGGATAGCATCCAGCACAAGCAACAAGCACTGCTTCTCCGTTTTTGTGGCGAAGTGCTGCTTGACTTAATGCATCCCTATTTAACTCAGGCAAACCAAATGTAGCCATAGCCAAAAGTTCAGGCGAAGTATGAGTAACCTTGTACCACTTTTCATACGTAGCCCTATCACGCAGGCGATAATCCGCTGACAAATCCACAACGGTTACCCCTGCCTCCAATAAACCTGGAGCAGATTTCATAGCTACGGTATGAGGAGTAGCAAGAAAAACAATATCGCAATCAAGCAAAGCAGGATCATCATGCTTACTAAAAGCAAGATCTGTCACACCCGTAAAAGCGGGATATACACTAGAAAGTAAATTTCCTGCATCAGAATTAGAAGTGGCAACGCAAAGTTTGAATTCAGGATGTCGCAGGACGATACGAACCAGTTCTGCTCCCGCATAGCCAGCTGCACCTACGATGCCTACATTCAACATGGTTGTTTCCTTCTTTCTATCTGTCCTTATGCAGATTTTCTAAGATTACCCCAAATAGCGCTCCGCGAAAACACACAACTTCCTATTAACAGATAAGAACCTAAAAAATTTCAGCGAAGGAGCCAATTTAGCTGACAAAAGCCTTAGGCAAAAAAATAAGACCACCTTTACTGGGCAAATAAAGGCGGCCTTACGTGAAGGGATAATTTCCTTAGGGGATTGTTACAGTTCCCCAGCTTCAATAAGCAATGCATACTCATACATAGCAAGCTTATAGCTATTCTTGCCAAAGCCTGCAATCTGTCCAAGGCATTCGCGGGCGGTTACTGACTTGTGACGAAATTCATCGCGTTTGTGAATATTAGACATATGGCACTCAACTGCAGGAACCAATTCATGCACTGATTCCAAAGCGTCCATCAACGCATAGCTGTAATGGGTGTAAGCACCAGGATTGAGAACAACAGGAATTTTCTCACCTGTTTTTTCTGCTTCAAGATACAGTTCCTGAAGATGGTCAATAAGAGCACCTTCCCCATTTGACTGGAACGCATGGACTTCAAATTCAAGCGTTGCACCGTATTCGGTAAGCTCCTGAATTAGGTCCGCGTATAGCTGGTTGCCATACTGACCTTTATTACGAATGCCATAAAAGTTGTTGTTTGGTCCGTTGACAATCTCTAAGCGACGCATTCTAATCTCCTTAAAGCCACTCTAAAGGCCACTGCTTTATTGATAAAGTCACTACTCTATTTATTGATGTATTCGCGAATATAGCGTTCGATGCCTGTTACGCATGCAACAAGTGTTTCGTTAACTGGTGTTGCAACGCCATACTTAGCACCCTGAGCAACAACAGCACCATTAATAACACCTATTTCGGTTGGACGATGCTTTTCTAAACTCTGCAAAATAGAAGGCTTGAAATCATAAGGAAGACCTTCACGTGCGAGTTCTAATACATCCATTGGATTGCTGTAGGTAAGCGAAACGCCAGCTTTCGCGGCAACATCCATGCCTTCTTGAACAGCAGCTATAGCAGTAGCAACAAGTTTTTCTTCCTGATACATATCCCCATAAGGCAAGTGCGTAATGCCACATACTGCACCAGTTGCAACATTTACCAAAAGTTTGTCCCAAATGACGCCCATAATGTTTTCAGAAACAATGCAGTGCATGCCTGCTTCTTCAAAAGTCGCACCAATTGCCTTTACTCGATCAGTTAGCGTGCCATCCAATTCGCCAATGAAGGTATCTTTTCCAGGAATTGTTGCCTGAACACGACCAGGTTCCAAAAGCATGCCACCAATGTAGGTTTTACCGCCGATAACATGATCTACGCCTACTACTTCGCACAAAACGTCTTCAGCACCTAAGCCATTTTGCAATGACATAACAGTGGTATTTTCGCCAACCAGTTCCTTGCCTTCTTCCATGGTGGCCTTGGGTTCTGCCCCCTCTTCAAAGGCCACCTTCATCTTCTGGGTCATAAAGCTCACCGCAGCCTCTGCCACGCCGGGCACCTTGTTGGTTGCTTC
>USPD01000011.1 GCA_900556585.1 uncultured Eggerthella sp. | reverse complement strand
TTATAGCGATCAAGTGCCACTAATGCAATCATTGCCGCATTATCAGTGCAAGCTGAAAGCGGAGGCATAGTTAATCGTACACCCATTTCAATACACATTTCTTCATACGCATGGCGCAATTCAGGATTAGCGGCCACTCCACCGCCTAAGCAAAATTCTTTAGCGCCCGTTTCTTCTAGCGCTGTTCTAGCTTTCGCAACCTGCACATCAATAACTGCCGCCTGAAAACTTGCCGCTACATCTGCTTGATTGACATCTCGACCTGCCTGCTTTTCTTTTTGAAGATAAGTCATGACCGAAGTCTTCAATCCGGAAAGCGAAAACTGCAAATCTCCCGAATGCATAAGTGCACGAGGAAAACGAACTGCTTTCGCATTGCCCTTTTCAGCAAGTTTAGAAATGAGCGGACCACCTGGATAACCAAGACCCATAGCCTTAGCTACTTTATCGAAAGCTTCGCCTACGGCATCATCCAATGTAGTGCCCATTGTGACGTAATTACCCCAGTCTTTCACATGAACCAGCATGGTATGACCACCCGACACCAAAGAAACGACCATAGGCGGCTTAATATCGGGGCACGCAAGCTTGTTGGCATACAAATGCCCTTCAAGATGGTTAACGCCGATAAGTGGTTTATCTGCAGCCCATGCGAGCCCTTTAGCAAACGCCAGACCAACTACCAATGCACCAACTAGACCTGGTGCATAAGTAACAGAAACTGCCGCCAAATCACGCCAGGTTAAGTCTGCCTTACCTGTACGAATGCGCGCTTGTTCAAGACATTCCTGCGCTACCCCACCAATTGCTTCAATATGTTTTCGACTTGCGATTTCAGGTACCACACCACCAAAACGTGAATGGAAATCAATCTGCGATGCTACTACATCAGAAACAATTGTTCCTTCTTCATCAATGAGTGCTGCGGCGGTTTCATCGCAAGAAGTCTCAATGGCAAGAATGAGCTTACCCTTAATCGCAAGCAGCTGACTAGGCTGAACAGGTCGGTTAGCATCGACCGCCTTCACAGCATCATTCAGACGTAACTCCATACCCGCTACATCATGTTCAGCCAAAGGAAGAGGACCTGTATAAATAACCGCGTCTTCCTTATCGGAGTAATAACGAGGACGAACACCAATGCGCTCTAATCCTAAACGTTCATAAAAGGCATGTGCGCCCGTATTAGAAAGACGTACCTCGAGGGTCATCTCATTTGCGCCTAAATCGCGTGCATCGCGAGCAATGCGCGCAAGCAGTTCTTGAGCAATGCCGCGACGACGATACGCAGGATCTGTTGCAACTTTAAGTACCTGTACTTGTCCGTCAACAATCCAACCACCTGCATATCCAATAAGCTTTGCATCTTCTAGGCTTACTGCACGCTTGGAAGAGTCCTTCATTTCATACGCTGCCCACCAAGTACGGTCAGCTCGTGGCAGTTCATCTAGGATTTGCGAGGTACGCCATGCATCACTTCCCATGGTTTGTGCTTCGAGCATTTCCACCGCAGAAGCCCACACAGCTTCAAGAGGCTGATAGCGAATTACCGCACCGCCCTGAACACCTGTAGCAAGATCTTTTTCTTCAAGGCCACACGGCACCAAATGCCCTGGATTCAAAGCTGTTGTTTCTGAAGCATTCTCGATATTTGCAACGATCAGAGATGCTTTTTCTTGTTGTTTAGCAAACTTAGCCCGCTCGGCCTCTTCCGCATCAGAAAGGCGTGTATAAACTGGAAGTAAAACGCAAGGATCGCCCAATTTTACGTTATCGGGATCAAATGCTCCCATTCTCCATGCCGCTTGCGCAGCTAACAAAAGACCTTTTCCTGTCGGATAGCAATACTCCTGCACTAGGATGCCGTATTCTTCGCAATACTTCGAGTATTTCTTTAAGGCATCGCCAGTGATACGAACTTCATCGCCAATAGTTGCGTCTAACCAAGCAGGCAACTCAGCTGCCTTCATCACAAAATCTGAATTCAGACGTTCAATGCCCGACTCTCTTAATATATAGCTTACAGGATACACTTCCTTACGCATAGCGTCACCGAGCACTACAACCACGCCACGCACGCCTGCATCCCACTGTTGCCAAGCTTGCGCATCTGCCGTCGAAACACCAAAAAGAGGTACCTCAAGACCAAGGGCAATACCTTTTGCACTGGCCATGCAAATACGAACGCCCGTGAAAGAGCCTGGACCGCGACCGCAAACCACACAAGACACATCTTCTCGAAGCACTTTTGCCCCAGTGAGCAAAGCATCAATTTCTGGAAGCAGTTTCACATTCGATGCGCGAAAGGCCTCTGTTTCTTTTGAAGCAATTATTTCGATAGTACACGTCTTACGATCAAGACGGCCCAAACCCACCGAAATCATTTCGTTTGCAGTATCAAAAGCAAGTACAAAGTCTTTCATACAATTCCATTCTATTTCAGTGCCTGCTGCCAAAAATCAATTAGCTGTAGCGCAGAACCAAACGCACGCGCTTTTATGCTACGCAAATTATCCCCTGTTACTTCCAAGTAAACTTCAAGTCTATCTTCGGGCATATCGTCAGGAAATTTCGAAGCCCATTCGATGCACGAAACCCCATCGCCTTCAACGATTCCGTAAAAATCAATATCTTCAAGCTCTTCTGGGCTTTCAAGACGATACAGATCGAAATGATGCAAAGGCAGACACCCGTCATCATACGTTATAACCAGATTAAACGTAGGGCTCGTGACGGGTCCTTCGATATCAAGTTCTTCAGCTATCCCCTGAGTGAACTGAGTCTTACCCGCCCCTAAATCACCATCTAAGGTAATTACATCGCCAGGGCCTACCACCATAGCAAGTGCTGCCGCCACCTGCTTGGTTTCGCTTGCGGATTCAGTTGTAGCAATTTCTACCCATTGTTCACTCATATACATTACCTTTTTCCGCCATTAAAAACAAAGCGCCAAACACGAGAGCCTGGCGCTTTGAGTGTATCACGTTCTATGTACTAGGTAACTCTAGCGGATAGTCTTTTCCGCTGCCGTTACTACATGCTCCATCGTGACAGAAGTAGTTACTGAACCCAAACCACCTGGAACAGGAGTAATAGCTTCCACGATAGGTTCAACAGAATCGTAATCTACATCGCCGCAAATCTTGCCATTCTTGTCAAAATTAATACCTACATCCAGCACAACCTGACCAGGCTTGAAGTAACGCGCATCATAAGCACGTGCACGTCCCGTTGCACAAATTACAATATCTGCCGTATGGGTAATTTCAGCCAAATCAGCTGTGCGAGAATGACAGATAGTAACGCTCGCATTGCGACGAAGCAAAAGCATGGCGACAGGCTTACCTACCACCAAGCTACGACCAACTACAACAACATGCTTTCCTTCAACTGGAATATTGTAGTATTCCAACATCTTTACACAGGCTTCTGCAGTACAGGGAGCATACCCCTCAACCGCATCGGTAAACACTGCGCCTAATGAAGCCGTAGAAATGCCATCTATGTCTTTTGCCATGGCAAGTTCATCACTTACCAGTTTTTCTTCCATGTTTTCTGGAAGTGGGCGAAACAGCAAACAACCATGAATTTTTGAATCGCCATTGATGCGACGAAGCTGCAATAAAAGCTTTTCCTGAGAGGCTGTTTCGGGCAAATCAAAAACGCGTGTTGTAATTCCCAAAGACTCAGCTCTACGAATAGCAGTACGCTCATAACTTAAGTCATCAGGACGAGCGCCCACACGAACCAATGCCAATGTTGGTTCAATTCCTAAAATTTTTAAACGCTCGATACGGTGAGCCAAATTATCCGCAATAGCTTCAGTAACTGGGCGGGAATGCAAAACGTGAGTCATTGTAATTACCTGATTTCTTCTAACACGTAGTTGTAAATCTCGTCCGCGCGACGACCGCTTTCAAGAATTAACCTGTCCGCTTCATCAGTATAGCGCGTTGCCATGGCTCGGTCGTCTAACATCGCAGCATTAACGTATACATTGAGCGCTGCACCCTTAAGAGCGCCCTTCGCAAATGAAACACCCGTAGCAATATCCGAAATAGCACTCCGATTGCCATAGTGAGCCAAAAAATCACTTAGCTGTATAACGCGATCGCAAGCATTCATGATGGCAAAAGGAACCGCGATAGCATCAACAAGCGCTTCTTGGATAACTTCGTGACGATGTCTTTCTTCCTCTTCAGTTCCCCTTGGAAGTTTAAACGCTTGAGCTAAGGGCTCAAACGCAGCAGCATCGCGCTCCACAAGCTCAAAAAGCTCCTCGCGAACCTCATCAAGTTGATCAAGATGAGCCTGCACGCGCTCCTCGACGTCTGCGTATCTTTTTTTACCTACGGTTAAGTTAGCAACCATAGACAAAAGTGCAGAACCAAGGGCTCCACAAAATGCTGAAGCACCACCACCGCCAGGAGTTGGAGTACCAGCCGCTACCTCAGAAATAAAAGTTTTATCAATCAATAGCTTACTTTCTAGAACTAGGGAGTTTCGAAACTGTTCGTATTATATACGAAGGAAAGCGTACGAATACACCTCACCCAAAGAGACGATAGAGGCAATAAGAAAGATATCTACAACAAAAATTCTAGAGCACTTCACGCATCTGAATACTTCCCAAATTACCTAAACATTGCAAGTGCCTCTATCGCCTAAATAAGTCAAAGCAAATCAAAGCGGTAGAGGCACAGGATTTAAATGCATGAGCACTAATTTATCTATCTATCAAACATAAGCATTCATGGCATTGTCCGGACAAAGATTAAATAAGCTTCATTTAGAACAAGCCTGAAATCTTGCCAGATTCATCAACATCAATCTTAAATGCGGCAGGATTCTTGCCTAAACCTGGCATCGTCATAACATTGCCCGTAAGCGCAACCACAAAGCCTGCTCCCGCAGAAACCTTCACCTCGCGAACGGTGATAGTGAAATTACGAGGAGCACCCAACTTGGAAGCATCATCAGAGAAGCTATACTGGGTTTTTGCCATACATACAGGCATATGTCCAAAACCCATACCTTCAATTTGAGCAATTTGCTTCTTGGCAGCAGGAGTGAAGTTTACGCCATCGGCATGGTAAACACGCTTAGCAATTGCTTCCATTTTTTCTGCAAGTCCCAGATCATCACTATAGGCAAATTCAAGTTCGCTAGGCTGTTCGCAAAGACGCAAAACTTCCTCAGCCAACTCTTCTCCACCTTCGCCGCCCTTTGCCCAAACCTGAGAAAGTGCAACGTTAACGCCTAGTTCTTGACACTTTTCACGAACCAGATCGAGTTCAGCTTGAGTGTCGGTTGGGAACTCGTTAATAGCAACAACACAAGGGAGCTTATATACCTTGGTAATGTTTTCAACATGCTGTAGCAAATTTGGAAGACCAGCCTGTAATGCCTCAAGGTTTTCCTCGTTAAGCTGATCCTTAGGTACGCCACCATGGTTCTTCAGTGCGCGTACCGTAGCAACAACAACAACCGCATCAGGCTGAAGCTCCGCAAGGCGGCATTTGATATCCAAGAACTTTTCTGCGCCAAGATCTGCGCCGAAGCCTGCTTCCGTAACACAATAATCGCCCAGAGCAAGACCCATACGCGTAGCCATAATAGAATTGCAACCATGGGCAATATTTGCAAATGGACCACCATGAACAAAGGCAGGGGTACCTTCAAGCGTCTGAACCAAATTTGGCTTTAAGGCATCCTTTAAGAGCGCAGTCATAGCACCTTCAGCATGCAAATCATGAGCAGTAACGGGCTTATCATCACGCGTATAGCCAACAACGATGCGACCCAAGCGCTCCTTCAAGTCAGTAATAGATGTTGCAAGGCAGAAAATTGCCATTACTTCAGATGCAACGGTGATATCAAAGCCATCTTCACGAGGAACACCATTAGCTTTTCCGCCAAGGCCACAAACAATGTTGCGCAATTGGCGATCATTCATATCTACTACGCGTTTCCAGGTAATACGACGAACATCAATATTGAGTTCGTTGCCATTATGAATATGGGCATCCAATAATGCAGCAAGCAAATTGTTTGCCGCACCAATTGCGTGGAAGTCACCCGTAAAATGCAAGTTAATGTCTTCCATAGGAATTACCTGAGCATAGCCACCACCAGCAGCTCCGCCCTTAATACCAAAAACTGGACCTAAAGAAGGCTCGCGAAGTGCAATAACGGTTTTCTTTCCAAGATGGCTGAGTGCATCGCCTAGACCAACCGTTGTGGTTGTTTTGCCTTCGCCAGCAGGTGTTGGATTAATAGCGGTAACCAAAATGAGCTTACCTGGCTCGTGAGATTCATTACGAAGAAGGTTGTAGTCAACCTTTGCTTTTGCGCGACCGTAACATTCCAAATAAGCTGAATCAATACCGGCCTTTTCGGCAATTTCCGTAATATCACGCGGTTGCGTTGCTTGCGCAATTTCAATATCACTCAGCATATGTAAGCCCTTTCTTCTGTGCACCTTGCAATGATTCTTGCCCTGTAAAAAATTCTAACGCGAAAGCTCGTTATAGATCATGCGTAATCCCTGTAAGGTCAATTCAAGATTAATTTCGGTAATACGTCTTGAATGAGGAGCAATTCTATGCGCTAATCCACCCGTCGCAATAACGGTTGCCTCATATCCAAGCTGGTCAAATACCCTATCAACCAAGCCATCAACACGAGCAGCTTCGCCATAAACCATACCAACCTTCAAGCACTCTGCCGTGCTGCTTCCAATGGCCGTTCCGGGGTCTTCAAGTTCGACCGAACGCAACAATGCAGCACGAGTAAACAGTGAACGCATAGAAGATTCAACACCTGGCGCAATAATACCACCAAGGAAAATTCCGCCTTTTCCAATAATTTCAATATTGGTAGCAGTGCCAAAGTCCACTACGATTACAGGATCGCCATAGAGATTCTTGGCTGCTACAGCATCCGCAACACGGTCGGCACCTAATTCAGGAAACTTTTCCATATCAACCTTAATAAGATGGCCAGCACTTGCTGCTGAAACAATTAAGGTCTCAACGCCAAATGATCGACAGCATGCTTTTTCCCAATTATGAGTTAACGCTGGCACTACAGAAGCCAAAATGGCTCCATCAATTCGGGAATACTCAAGATCTTCCGCCATCATTAAAGTGTGAAGCTTAATACGAAGCTCATCACTGGTATGATCAACATTGGTAGCAACGCGCCACATGTGCACTAACGTGTCATTGTCGTAAATGCCTAGGACGGTTTGGGTGTTTCCTACGTCAATTGCAAGTAACATATTTCTGACAGTCCCTTTCATACTATGCACTACCTGCGAATGCTACCATACTATTGAGGGTGAACTAAACAAGCTTTTATTAAGAAGCGTTTAAGGATACCAGTTGGAGGGTGATCGTATGGAAAATTCGCCTGCTCGCATTCTAATAGTTGATGACGAGCCTTCAATTACCGAATTTGTTAGCTACGCTATGCAAAAGGAAGGCTATCAAACTGAAACTGCATCAGATGGTGAAGAAGCGTTGCGCAAAATAGAGGAACAGCATTTCGATTTGTTTATTCTTGACATTATGCTTCCTGGCATAGATGGCTATGAATTATGTCGCCGCATCAGAGCACGCATGTCTACACCTATCTTGTTCCTTTCAGCACGTGACACTGAATTGAACAAAGTGGTTGGCCTTGAACTTGGTGCTGATGACTACCTTGCCAAGCCTTTTGGCGTTCGCGAATTACTTGCACGTACACGCGCTTTGCTACGCAGAAGCCAAGGTAGCGAAATTACTTCTTCGAATGAAATTACCGCTAGCGGCATTACCTTAAATGAAGACACCCATGTTGCCGAAGGAGACAAAGGTCCCATCGATTTAACACCACGCGAATTTGAATTGCTTGCCTGCTTGATGAAAAATGCGGGCAAAGTAGTTTCTCGCGAGGATCTTCTTCATGATGCCTGGAATTGGGAATTCATTACTGAAACTAAAACGGTTGATACTCACATCAAGCGTCTTCGTGACAAAATTGAAGCAGCTGGCTACGATCCAAAATTAGTTGAAACGGTTCGTGGCTACGGATACCGCTTTAAGAAGTGACCACGATGCCACGATCTGCCAATACTACCTACCCTAATCAACCAAAAGAAGAAAAGCCTATGCGGTTATTCACGCATATATCTTTTCTTGCTACTCTTCTGGCGTTTTTAGCAAGCGCCGCTATGGCACTCGTGGCTATTTTCGTGTTTGACTGCCCACGAACTTTACTTCTCGTTATCATCCCTATCGCCTGCATTTGCTATTTTCTTAGCTTACTTATTGCGCACTTTATCAGCAGACCGCTGACTGAATTGGTACGAAAGGTACAATCTTCTAAAGCTGGAGATGCCAGTATTGCTTTTGCTCCAACGGGTGTCATGAGGGAAGTGGACGAACTTTCTGAAAGTATTGGCGAATTCAATCGTGTATATAAAGCGCGTGTCGACGAATTAAAAGCCCTAAACGAACGACAGGATACCTTTGTTAGTGACGTTGCTCATGAATTTCGAACGCCGCTAACTGCCATTAGTGGCAATGCGGAACTCATGCTCGACCCCGACATGCCACTATCCACCCGTGAACATTTTTGTGAAATCATTCTAAATGAGGCTGATCGCTTAAAGAAACTTACCAATGGTCTTTTGGCTTTACAACATGCAAAGGAAGGCGTTCCGGCTTACACCTTACGTCGTTTAAACATCGAAGATGTTGCCAAAGACGTAATAGATACCTTAGAGCCTATCGCCCAAGATAAAAATGTCGAATTAAGCATTGAAGGTGCCGCACCTGATATTTTGGCAAATGACGATCGTTTAAAACAGGCACTTATAAATCTTGTAGATAACGCTATTCGCCACGTAGAAGAAGGCGGCCATGTCCGAATTATGCTTTCGGGCATCAATGATTCTTCTGTTGTAGCGGTAAAAGACGATGGCTGTGGCATAGGAGACGTGGATCCCGTTTTACTTTTCAAGCGATTCTATCGCGGCGATTTATCACGCGCACGCAATAGTGGCGGTGCAGGCTTAGGACTTGCTATTGTGAAAGAAATCGTTGAAGACTTTGATGGCAGCATCACAGCTTTCAATGCACCCGAAGGTGGTGCAGTATTTACTATGACGTTTCCTGCTATGCATTAGAGAAATTGCAGAACTTAGTCACAGCAAAAAAAATTTAGGCCTATAAGCCAAAAGCTTATAGGCCTAAATTGGTTTATGGAAAATCTTTCAGATCAAAATAAGCATGTACATGCGTTGCGCATACCCATGCTTATATTCTTATCGATGAACTACCCCAGAAATTGCTTGAGCAATAAGTACCGCCGCAAGCATCTTAATAACATCAACAGGAATAAAGGGGCCTACCGCTGCAATAAAAGCCGCTTCTGCGCTTAAATGCGCCATATATATGAGCCACGCCCATCCAAACGCATACAACACCACTAGGAAAACCACGCCCATAACAAGGTTTTTCGCCAATACACCTGTGGCAACATCACTACCTAAAAACTTACGGGTAGTATCAGATGAAAATATGCCTTTACCTTGTACCAATGCTCCAACTGCCAAGGCTACCGCACCAGCAATCAGAAAGCCTACGATAAAGCCTCCTGTAGGACCCACAAGAGCAGCAATGCCTCCCTTAAAAGAAGAGAATACCGGCAAGCCCACTGCGCCCAGAATCAAATAGCCAGCAATAGCCGTCATTGCTTCTTTTGGCTTAAGCGCAAACAGAACAACCATTACCGCAAGCGTTTGAAGAGTAAACGGTACTGGACCAAATGGCACGGTTATCCATGCAGATACCGCCATAAAGGCAATGGACAAACCGCAAAACGCAATTGACATTGCACGCCCATGTGAAGGACGAGTAGAAGCAATCATAAGCCTCCCTTTCGCGACAAAACAATCAATGAAGCGTTCATGCTAGCATGAACGCTAATACGTATCGTTAATACTTTACAACCTTTATCGATCGGTAACTTTACTCTGATTTTTTCCCAAATTTTGCCTGAATTGTACCTGCTTCAATTCCTTTAAGACGTTTCAGTTCAAAGAAAATAAAAATGGCCGCTGTTATGACCGACAAAATATCAGCAGCAGGAACCGCAAAATACAAAGCGTCAAGGCTGGTTAAACTTGGTGCGATATGAGGCAGAATAAGCGGCAACACAATATAGAGCGGAATAAGAAATAGAACTTGTCTTGTAAGCGAAAGAATGACACTTTTAACAGGCTGTCCTGTTGCCTGAAAGTAATTGGATGAAATAATTTGTAACCCAATTACGGGCAGCACAAGAACTTGAACGTTCAGGGCAAATACCGTAAATTCACGCAACGCATCATCGCGGATACCGAAGAATGACACAATATCAAACGCAAAGAAATGGATAAGCGCCCACATAACTGTTGCAAAAATAGTTGCTATCAAAATGCCGTAACCAAGAGTACTGCGAACACGCGAAATCAAACTAGCACCATAGTTGAAGCCTAAAAGTGGCTGAATGGCAATCGCTATACCAATCAAAGGAAGAACCGCAAACATAGCGCAACGTTGCACAACACCAATTGAAGCAAGCGCTGCTTCCGCGCCAAGCGGAGACTGACCACCATATAAAACAAGCAGATAATTCACAAGGAAATTGATAACTGACATAGCAAGTTGCATCACAAAACTTGCTGCGCCAAGCGAAATAATAAGGCCAACCACTTCAGAATCAAGCTTTAAGTTACGAGCATACAACTTAAAGGCAACATCTTTTGTAAAGATGAAGTACCACAGCACACAGATACAAGAAATTGCCTGTCCCAAAATTGTTGCTAAGGCACTTCCTACAACGCCCCAGCCAAACACCAAAACAAAAAGGTAATTAAGAACAATACAGGAAACAGTACCGATAACCATCGTTCCTAATGCCCTATTAGGAGCACCTGCTGTACGAATAAAATTATTAACGCCTGCACCAATAAGCTGGAAAATAAAACCTAAAGCCAAAATGTACATAAAGGAATAGGTATAGTCGCGAATTTCAGGAGTAACGCTTGAAAGGGTAAGAATGGCTTCTACGCAAGGTGGAATATGAATAAGAATAGCCACCAGAATTGCGGCTATTATGCCCAGGCACACCGTATTACCAAGACTTTTTTCAGCGGCATCCTTATTGCCTTCACCCAAGCGCAAAGCCGCAAGAGCATTACCACCATTACCGATCAGCATAGAAAGCGCCATAAAGATTGTCATGAGCGGCATTGCTGCTGTTGCAACTGAAAGACCAATTTCGCCCATAGCTTGACCCAAAAATATAGAGTCAATTACGTTGTAGGCACCGTTAACCAGCATGCCAACAATTGAAGGAATAGCAAATTCGATAATGAGCTTCGGGATAGAACCTGTACCCATACGTGCGGTACGAGCATCACCTTTCTGTGAAGAAGATGAAGGCTTATTCTCAGGGCTGCCAGATTCTCGCAATGATCCTTTTAAAAAAGTTACTGAATGGGAAGCTTCAGTATCGTTGTTAGATTTATTTTCGCCGTTGAATTTTTCATTAGCTGAAACTGAGGCAGTATCTTTTTCTTGCATTAACTCATTATCTTGATTGGTCATCACAACTTTTCCTTAACAGTGCCCACACAAGATTATGCATGGGCACTTATTTATCCGTTACAAAGCAGGCGATATTATGACACTGCAAAGTTTGCTAATCTAGCCAACTTTCGAAAGTATAGAAAACTTTTCTTATTGATAGCAAAGCAAATTATACGTTTCTTCACTAAGCAAATTGCCGTATAGTAGGCTGAATGTGGAGAGAGGATATAACGTGACGGTCACCGAAATAGTACTGCTAGGTTTAGCGCTTTCAATGGATGCATTTGCAGTAACCGTTTCAAATACCTTTATTTACCAGGGAAATTCTAAAACACAAAACGCTATGATGCCTCTCGCGTTTGGTATTTTCCAGGGAATTATGCCCTGCATTGGCTTTTTTCTAGGTCGTTTAGTAAGTGATGTCATATCTCAATATGCGGGCATCATCACCTTTATAATTCTGGGCTTTATTGGTGCCAAAATGATCTGGGATGCCCTTCATGAAGATGATTCAGAAGAAGAACCAACCAGTCAACAACTAACGTTGCCAGTAGTAACCCTTCAAGCAATTGCAACCAGTATTGATGCGCTTGCTGTTGGGGTGAGTTTCGCAGCGCTTTCTATCAATGTACTATTTGCTGCTAGTTTAATTGCTATTACAACTGCGCTATGTTGCATTGTTGCCTTATTTGCGGGACGTAAATTCGGAAATGCATTAGGAGAGCGTGCAACTATTATTGGCGGCATCGTTTTGGTTCTGATAGGTTTGAAAGCTCTAATTTTCTAGAAAGTAATTGCCAGCTATCGGTCATAGCCTGACTACTATTGCCAATCAGATCTGACTAAACAACTATCGGCAACTAGCCTGACTCAACAACTATTCACAACCAGCACTAATGCATCATTTTGACATCTTGCTCTAGCCCACCAACACTTATTAGCGACAAGTACTAGTTCAACCTTCTAACGTGTACTTCTCCTGAATTGGCAGCAACAATACTCCCCTGACCCGTTTTAATAAGAAGGTTTCCTTGAGCGTCTACACCTTCTATCCTGCCTTCAACAAAAACAGAACCGTCAAGCGCCTCTAAACTTACATAAGAGCCGACAAAAGCCATATGGGCCTGATACTGACCAACGAAAGCTGCAAAACCCCGTTTACACCACATAAGATAGGACTGGCGTATTTCCTGCAGCACCGCCTGCAAAATCTGCGTCATAAAAGATCTTTGTTCCTGGGTAAGGTTGTTATCAACAAGCTCTTCACTAATAAAGGAAAGAGAATACTTCCCAGGAATCTTAGACAATCCATTGTTTTGGAACACGTTTATGCCGATGCCCACACAAACGCCCCCAGAAATTGCTTCTAGAGATATTCCAGCTACTTTGCCTCCGTTGCACAACACATCGTTTGGCCACTTAATTGAAAGTGTTTTCCCACAGGTAAAAGCAGATAGCGCACGATGTAAGGCAATTGAAATAACCAAACTGAGCGAAGGCGTGTTCTCTATCGAAACGCCTCTTACAAACGGACGCAGCGCCAATGAGGTATACAGGCCACCAACAGGGCTTGCCCAAGTTCTACCTTGACGCCCGTATCCTCCACTTTGCTGCAAAGCGGTTGCGCACAACCCTTCGCCTGCCCCCGCTGAAAGATACTGCTTAACTATACGATTCGTAGAATCAACCGTTCCAAATGCTTTGATATCCCATTCAAACGTTGTGGGATCGGCAGCAAACGTATCACTAGTAGTGAACGTATCTACCCCCGTAATCGAAAGAGGCTCTAGGGGCTCTAGCACTTCCAGGCCTTTCCTACCGTAACCGTATCAAGTAACACCTTTACTCCATTTGCCAGTTCATGTCGCGGTGCAAGTTCAAGCAGCGGTTTCACCACAAAATCGCGCTCCTGAAGCAAGGGATGAGGCAGAGTAAGTATTTCGTGATCACACACATAACCCTGATAATCAAGAATGTCCAAATCACACGTGCGCGGACCATTTTCGCGCTCACGAACCCTACCCAAGCTTTGCTCAATCGCCTGCAAATAGCGTAAAAGCTCTAGAGGAGGAAGGCCAGTACGCAGCAAAACTACCGCGTTCACGAATGTATCCTGATCCTCAAAATAGGCAGGCTCACTTTCGTAGAAGCTTGAAACATCAATAATTTGTGAATCTGGCAACATGCACATATCAGAAATAGCTTGGTTCAGCATTGCTTTTTTGCCTTCAAGCTCTTCACCCTCATTGGCAACTAAAGCAACATTGCACCCCATACCAATGAAAACATAAGGACGCAAATTTTCTTCCACAGATTTGACCGTTAACGGCACATTATGAGTGCGAATTACTGATGCCCCTAGCTCGCATGCCATAAGCGCTTCTGCCGCCGAAGCGTCATCGCGTTGCTTAGGATCGTCGATGTTGTAGGCATACCCAATGTAGCTCTTGCGAGAAACGGCTACCATCAAGGGATATCCCAAGTGCACAAATTCCTGAAAATTGCGCATGAGCTGAATGGTCTGCTTTGCTGTTTTTCCGAAGCCAGGACCTGGATCTAAACAAATTCTATCGTGATCTATTCCGGCTTCTTCCAATTCAGAAGCGCGCGCCTTTAAATAGACAGCTACTTCGTCAACGACATCAGTGTATTCAGGACTATCCTGCATGGTACGTGGATCATCGCCCTGCATATGCATAACAACCAAACCAACATCACTAGACGCTGCAGCCTTTACCATTTCAGGATCCCGAAAACCCATTACATCATTAATAATGCTTGCGCCCGCATCCACGCAGGCGCGTGCAATGCTTGCATGACGAGTATCAATACTTACGCAAATGTTTTCCTGCGCCAAACGACGAACCACTTCTAGAACACGATTAAGTTCTTCCTCTTCAGAAACAGGATCCGCCCCAGGACGAGTAGATTCGCCACCAACATCAATGATTAGTGCACCGTCTTCGATCATTTTGCGACCTGCATCTACCGCATCATCAACACTAGCGTATGACCCACCATCCGAAAAAGAATCAGGAGTAACGTTAAGAATCCCCATTATCACGGGAGTACGAGAATCAAACGAATAAGAACCGCAACGCCAAATCATAGGTGCTCCTTCAAAAAGCCCCGAGCAATTTGTGCTCGGGGCGTGTCTTTAAGCGATTATCTTTTCAGCTTTTCCAAACTACCACAATTAAGAACGTGGTGAATTGTTCTGATCGGTATCGGAAGGATTTTCTTGAGCAGTACCTTCTTCAGAACCAGATTTTTGATTTTCAGCATGTTCAGGATGAACATTTACTAAATCCAGTGGAATTGGACGCCTTGGACGAGATGGGTTCGTAGCCGAAGGCGGATAATGGTTCGCTTGATTGCGCTGCTCCTGAGCAGGCATCATGGGCTGATTTCCTGGCGAAGATGCAGGGATGCTAGGCTGACCTGTTGGAGCAGGATAATCACCAGAAGCATTTTGGTTATTGGATGCTCCAGTTTGCTCAGATTCTTCCTTAAGCTTTTTAGCTTCTTCGTCCTTCTTTTCCTGTTCCAGGAATTCATCCCAACGATTATTGAGCAATGCCTGGCACGCATCGCCATCAACTGTTTCGCGTTCAAGCAAAACAGTTGCCATTAAATCCATCTGATCACGATGAGCCGACAAAATGGCTTCCGCGCGATCATGAGCTTCCTTCATAATGCGCGCTACTTCGTCGTCAATGCGACGGGCCGTATCATCAGAGTAGTCCTGCGTATTGCCGTAATCACGGCCCAAGAATACTTCATGATTAGGCTGGCCAAATACCTGAACACCAAGTTCGGAGCTCATGCCGTAATTAGTAACCATAGAACGAGCCATCTTGGTAGCACGCTCCAAGTCATTAGAAGCGCCCGTCGTAATATCATCGCAGAACAATTCTTCTGCTACACGACCACCCAAGAATACTGCCAATTCATCACGCATCTGGTTGCGGCTATTAAGTACCTTATCTTCATCAGGGATTGACAAGGTGTAACCCAATGCACGACCACGAGAAATAATCGAAATTTTATGTACTGGGTCAGCATTTTCAAGCAAGTGACCCACTAATGCATGGCCAGATTCGTGATAGGCAATAGTGGTACGTGTTTGCTTATCAAGAACACGACCTTTGCGTTCAGGACCAGCAATTACACGCTCCATGGAATCCTGAACTTCTTTGTTGGTAATAACGTGCTTATTGCGACGTGCTGTAAGAATAGCTGCCTCATTAAGCAAGTTAGCCAAGTCTGCGCCAGAGAACCCAGGAGTGAGCTTTGCAAGACTTACCAAGTCAACGTCATCACTCAAAGGCTTATTCGCAGCATGAACATTTAAGATCTTTTCGCGACCCTTAACATCAGGAACGTCAACAACAATCTGACGGTCAAAACGACCAGGACGCAACAATGCGGGATCCAAAACGTCTGCACGGTTAGTTGCAGCAATCAAAACAACCGAATCGTTTGCTTCAAAGCCGTCCATTTCTACCAGTAACTGGTTAAGGGTTTGTTCACGTTCATCATGACCGCCGCCAAGACCAGCGCCACGCTGACGGCCAACTGCGTCAATTTCGTCAATAAAGATAATGGAAGGAGCCGCTTCTTTTGCTTTCTTAAACAAGCTACGAACACGAGAAGCGCCAACACCAACAAACATTTCTACGAAGTCTGAACCGGAGATGCTAAAGAAAGGAACGCCAGCTTCACCCGCAACTGCGCGAGCAAGCAGTGTTTTACCAGTACCCGGAGGGCCTACAAGCAGGCAACCACGTGGGATTTTTGCACCCAGAGATTGATACTTAGCAGGATTTTCCAAGAAGTCCTTGATCTCCTGCATTTCCTCAACGGCTTCATCAACACCAGCAACGTCAGAGAATTTAACGTCAGGATGTTCTTCTACATAGTCTTTAGACTTTGCTTTACCAAAGGACATCTGAGAATTGTTTGCTTTATTCATCTGAGAGAAGAAGAACAAAAGTAAACCAGCAATGATGAGAATTGGCAGAATAGAGGCAAGGATTGATCCCCATGGAGAAGCCAAGCGAACACTGTACTGAATATTAGGATTTTCAGCCATCAATTGACCGAGCGAGTCCTGACCAACCCACGTAACGGTGTAGTTGTGTTCCGAGCCCAAGTTTGCAACCGCAAGCTGCTGAGTTTCTACGATATTCAAACGGTTCGAACCATTGCTCATGGTGCCCAATTTAGAATTAAGAGCATCAAAAGCCTCATTAAATGCATCTGCGGAAGCACCGCCTGCAGTAGCTGCTGGGTAATAAGTACCAGTAACAGTGTATGAACCGGTATCGTATACCGCAGTATTCACGCGACCTTGTTCTACCGCCTGCATAAATTCTGAGGTTTGCAGTTCATCGGTTTGATTCACCCCTGTTGCTGATGTCATGGTACGTCCCATCATAAACAGGAAGAAAATACCAATGATCAGAAACACAATAACAGTAACTATATTAGTACGATTGGGTTGTTTAAACCCTTTCGGATTCCCCTTTTGGTTTTTGGGGTTTTTGGGATTGGGAGTTTGCGACATAAAGTAATGTATTCCTTATCTTCCAATTACCTTTTGTATATACCTTCTTCTGTGCGTTTTCGCTAAAAGTTTATACATACGTTCAGTGTTGTGCCATTTGTTTTACCTATAACTATATAAATACATAGTCATCTGTTAACAAGAGTGATTTTACTCAATCACTCCTGGTTTCAAAACACCAATGCATGATAAATTCCTATAACGTTCAGCATAATCAAGACCATAACCAACAATAAATTCATCAGGACATTCAAAACCTATATATTTACAGTTAATGTCTGCCTGATTTGGCGTGTCTTTGCGAAGTAAAGTAGCAACCTGCAACGAAGCAGGATGACGCGATTCCAAGTTATTCATTAAGTAGCGAAGCGTAAGACCGCTATCAAGAATATCTTCCGCAATAAGAACATGCCTACCTTCAATGGAGCAGGTTAGGTCTTTCAAAATACGAACTACGCCAGAACTTTTTGCGCCATTACCATAGGAAGAAATAGCCATATAGTCCATT
The DNA here is from genome assembly GCA_900556585.1 of uncultured Eggerthella sp. Taxonomy (GTDB): domain Bacteria; phylum Actinomycetota; class Coriobacteriia; order Coriobacteriales; family Eggerthellaceae; genus Anaerotardibacter. The sequence continues at coordinate 11,490 of USPD01000011.1, read as the reverse complement.
TCTATAGGCAAATGAATTTCACGTACTAGGTCCGCCATGAAAATTGCAGCACCACGAAGAACAGAAATAACTACGATGCTTTTTCCTTCGTAGTCCTTCGTTATTTGTGCGCCCATTTCCTTAACGCGGTTCTGAATATCTTCTTCTGTAAAAAGAACTCTATCCAAATCGGGATGTTGTTCCACGTTGTGCCTCTTTTCCACCCGCAGGTGCTGGTAATCATAGATATGCATGGTTAAGTGTAACAAAAGCAAGCAAAACGCGTTAAATTCGAAATACTCCTGTCACAGTTCTGCAGTAAATCTTCACTGTTCAACCACTTCTGCTTCAATTGTTTCCTTCAAGATATCAGGAAAATTTTTCAAAAGTGTATCAACCGGCAAGCCAACAATATTGTTATAGTCACCTTCGTACTTCGCCACCAAATTGCCGCCTTTACCTTGGATACCATAGGCTCCAGCTTTGTCGATGGTTTCTCCCGTAGCAACATAATCATTAATATCTTGCTTGGAAAGCTCTTTGAACGTTACCTGACTTTTTTCGGTAAAGGAACGAAAAGCAAGTGACACCTTACCGTCGCCGCCCTTTTCTTCTGTTTCATTTAAAAGAACCATCCAAACCGAAACACCCGTAATAACTTCATGGGTTCTTCCGGAAAGCTTTCCCAACATTTCACGAGCATGATCAGCGCTATAGGGTTTTCCAAACATTTCCCCATCAAGCACAACGGTAGTATCTGCGCCAATAATAATGCCTAAACCAACAGGGTTTTGCGCCAAAATCTCCTGAACTACCGCACCAGCTTTGCGCTCCGCAAGTTTTTTCACAGCCTCTTCAGGCTGCGCACGCAAGTCGGGTTCTAAAGATTCATCAACTTCTGTCGATCCCGTAAAAACGGTGAATTTTACGCCTGCATCTGCAAGAAGCTTTTTTCTACGCGGGCTTTTAGAAGCCAAAATAACATTTACTGGAATAGACACTGTTGCCATATATACTCCTAGCCAAGGACAAACATACGTTTCTTTTTATGCTTTATTAGGTTTTCGACGAGCGCGAAATACCGCCATAGGTTCAAGTAAAACGCCTCGCTTATTCGCACTTACCGCTAAATTTCCCTGAATATTAACAACATATCCGCTAATAGGACTGCCTTCCTCGTTAAAAGCAGAAAGAAGCGACTCGATGGTAGCTGATTCTATGCGAACATCTTGTCCAGCAAATACCTCAAGTGCTGCGCGCACAACTCGACGCTGTAAAGGCAGTGCCACTTTGCCGAACTCTGGCTTGAATAGGCATCCATCATGACTGCCATCTTCGTGCAGCCCTATCCATTCAAGGTGCTCTTCGCCCGTTTGGCGAGCTAATGAATCCAAATAATCATCTTCATCAGCAATCAGATTCATCGTGCGACAAAGTGTATCAAGTAAATGAACATTACGCTTTTTCGCTTTCGGTATTATTTCATGACGCACATACGCACGAAATCTGTCGGTGTGGGCATTAGTTGCATCTTCACGCCAACGATAGCCTTCTTCATCGGTCACAACCATAGATTCAGGCAGCGACTCAATATAACCACGAAGTTGCTGACGGGAAACATCTAAGCAAGGCCGAATAATTGATCCGTTTTGATACAACATGGAACGGAATCCGCCGGGTCCTGTTCCTACAATGGAACGCATATAGAAGTTTTCCACCCTATCATCCTGAGTATGCGCAGTGACGATACGTCCCTCAGAAATGGGAACCATCACATGGCGGCATAAGCTCTCAAGCGCTTCGTGCGCAGCTATATAACGCTCACTTCTTCCAATAGCCTCAATGTTGCCGCCCGATTCTTCAGCTAGGGCACCAACATTTATTTCGCAAGAAAAATAGGGGATATCCAGCTTGGCTGCTAAACGCTCCACAAATTGCTGATCCTTGTCAGCATCAACACCTCGAAGCTTGTGATTAACATGCAAAATTGCTGGCTGACCAACCACATTGCGCTGATGCAAATCATGCATGATATATGCCAGTGCTGTAGAATCAGAACCTCCAGAAACCATCAAGACAACCGGAGTAGCCGCATTGCATAAGGAATGATTATGAATAGCTTGCTCGATCGTAACGATCATGCAAAACCTTCTTTCTTTTAACGTACCTGGTCATTCTTACCAACTATCAACAATAACCTTGAAGGTGTTGAAAATCATGACACATCTTTGTTAGCTTATTAATTGTAAACGAATACCCCGTGCATGCACTTAGTGTGCAATTGCATTAAGGCACAGAAAACAAAACCTTATGAACATAAAGCTTTACTTTGAAGGTCAATACCCCAAGGTCCACGCCCCAAGGTCCACGCCCCGCTCTTTAAAGTTCTATGTCCCCGCTCAATCGTTCAGATAAAAGGTACTTACACCCTAGCTACATCACTTCGAAATAACAAACACTCGTTATGAACAGGAGATTTCCATGAATTTCATTCTACGAACCATAGCTATTTTTGTTGCAGTTGCAGTGGCGGCATGGCTCGTTCCGGGAATTGATATCTTAGGGGCAGGAGCCGCTTGGGCTTCGCTTCTTGTTGTAGCGCTTGTTATTGCCCTTTTGAACATGACCATTAAGCCAATCTTGCAAATAATTGGACTGCCTATAACCATTATTTCTTTGGGCGTGTTTTATCTAGTTATTAACACTATTTTGCTTTATATCGCAGCAGGCATAAGCAGTGCCCTGTTTGACGCAGGTATTGAAATAGCATCATTCGGATCAGGCTTTGTGGCCGCCATTGTGATTTCTATTGTGTCCACCATAATGAACGCCATTCTTGGTGCAAATGACTAGAGTCAAAGTGCCAAAAAGTTAAAAGAAACAATCCAAACCGTATAGCTTGTTAGTCCATAAGATTAGCTCATTGGCCAGCCTTTCCCTGAGCCGCGCTTTACCTCCTCCAACAAAGTGGCTCCACAAAGGCTCGAAACAAGAATGCCGCCATTACAGGCGGCATTCTGCCATTACAAGAAGCTTTGCATACGCAATTAAGGCCTACAGGCCACCTGCATAGGCTGCACACTACTCAGCTGAAGTTGTAGAGGTTGCAGTGCGTGCTGCATATTCTTGATCAAGGTCATACAAAGCTTTAGCGTCAGAGCCAAAAAGCTTCATCTTGGTAACCATGTCTTCTGCGGTAGTTTCTTCTTCGCCCTGTTCTTCAATGAACCAATCTAAAAATTTCATAGTACGGAAGTCTTTTACTTCATGAGCCGCATCATAGATAGCGTTAATCAAAGACGTTACATACCTTTCATGCTCCAAGCCCGCCTCAAGAGGCTCAATGTATGAGGAGAACGTTTTATCAGGAGCAGCAATTTCGCCCAAAACTACCTTGCAGCCATTGTCATGCAGATAGTCACGAATCTTCAATGCGTGATCGCGCTCTTCGCCAGCTTGGATCATATACCAGTTCGCAAAGCCAGACAGGCCTTCTTCTTCATAGTAATCGGCGAAAGAAACATACAAATAAGCTGAATAAAGTTCTTTGTTGATTTGGTCGTTTAATAATTCGTATACTTTTGCATCCATTTCAGACCACTTTCTCTTGGAAAACCACCTCGGAATAAATAAACTCCTAAGTATGTTTTCGCGTATTCCATCTACAAAAAAGATACTAACCCTACCCAAGCATTACAAGTTTAAGAATTTAAAAATATTGATCTCTTGTTACAATGTGAGATGGATGGTTTTCCTGAACAATCAGGGAAAAGAGAGGGAATTATAAACTTATGACCGCACGGAAAACTAACAAAAATAGCCATCGTTACGCATCGGACGATAATCATTCCGCAACGCGTAAATGCATTATTTCTACCGCGTATGATCTTTTCCGTGAAAAAGGATATGCCAAAGCTTCCATGAGCGAACTGGCACGTCGTATTAGCATGGATCCTTCTTCGCTGTACTACTATTTCCCTTCAAAAGAAGCACTGCTCGCAGAATTATGTGATCCCGCAATTGATACTCCGTCGCTTGATAAACTTCGCTCTTACACCAATAGCTATACAATGGCTCTGTATGCGTTGATCATGATGGATGTTGTTCGAAAATGCGAACTTCCTTTGGACTTTATTGACGTTGAAAGTGCTGCAAGGAAAAAACCCGATAAATTCGATCGTTTCTATATGCAGTACAAAGCATTCTATTCAACGTTACTTGCTGTTATTGAACAAGGCATCAAAGAAGGCGAATTCTGCGACTGCGCGGCAGATGAAAGAGCTGTAACTATTCTTTCAATTAATGAAGGACTACAGCATCATTTTCACGCTAAAGAACGTGGCGAACTACTCCTTACCGATTCAGGATATACCGCACACGACCATTCCCCTGAAGATATTGGTCACATGAGTGCCCTATCAGTAATTCCCGCTTTAATTAAACCTTCGGTTAACTTCGACAAAAAAGCGCGTGAAGGCAGAAGATTATATGCGCTTATCATGAACGAAGACTAATGAGATTTCCCGCTGAAATACTTAACTCATCTAAGCGTTCTACTGCGACATCGCATACTTTTTGCGCGTCTTCTATTGTTGCGTTTGATATTTCTCCACAAATTCCAATGGTAGGAAATCCCGCATTTCTAAGTGTTTCCAAAGCATACAGGGAATCGTCAATCCCCCACGTTGCATTGCGGGGCGTTCCTAAAACCTTTTGAGCGTGAGCGAAAATCAAAGGCTCACGCTTAGTAGACCCTAAATCTTCAACAGAGAATACGTGGGAAAAATAGCTTTCAATTCCCGCACTTTTCAAGCCAGCCTGTAAAAACATTTGAGCGCTTGACGAAACCACGCACATAGCAACATTTGCTGAAGCGCATGTTTCCAAAAACGGTACAACACCAGAAATAACATGAGCACGATGCGCGTAATAGTCCATCATGTAGTCATTAATGAAATCTATTACCGCATCAGTACTGGCAAATAAGCCATAATGCTCATGAAAATAGCGTGCTACTTCTGCGATGGTAAACGTTGTAAACAGCGCGCGTTCTTCTAGCGTAACTTGCACGTTTGCCGTTTCGGAAAGTACGCCTTCCAAACCTCGCCAAGCATCGAGCGAGTCAAGCAATGTGCCGTCGCAGTCAAATATCGCTCCCTTGATGGGTTGCTCAATATTGTTCAATGTATGAGCCCTCGCTGTTTCATATACCAAGTTTTCTGCGATGCCAAGCCGTTCAGTGCTAAAGCTACGCGCTATTTATTCGCCATACTATTCGTAGCTGCGCTTTAATGCCTCAAATGCAGGCATTGAGTTACGAATAACTTCCTCAGGAATGCAGTAGCTTACGCGAACCCAGCCACCAACACCAAAGCTGTCAGATGGTACCAACAAAAGCTCATATTCTTTAGCGCGATCAGAGAATGCCTGAGCATCTTCTTCAAGAGCCCGCATCCAAAGATAGAACGCACCATCAGGAGCAATATAGTGATAGCCTAACTTGTCTAAACCAGCAGTTAAAAGCGCACGATTTTTTGCATACGCTTCCGTATTTACTGGTTCGTCAACGCATTTCTCAATAACACGCTGGAAGAATACCGGTGCGCAAATATAGCCCAGTGCGCGACCTGCGCCAGAAATTGCCTTTTGGATGTGTTCTGCGTTTTGAACCTCATTAGGAACAAGTACATAGCCAATACGATCGCCTGGCAACGACAAAGACTTGGACCAGGAGTAGCAAATAAGCGTGTTGTCATAAATTGCTGGAACCCAAGGAACTTCGATGTTGTCATACACCAGTTCACGATATGGCTCATCAGAAATTAAGAACAAATCGCTATTGAACTCTTCGCGCTTTTTGCGCATCAAAGCAGCTAAACCTTCAAGGGTTTCACGCGTGTACACTGCACCAACAGGATTGTTAGGTGAATTAATAATTACTGCCTTGGTGCGTTCATTGATGGCAGCTTCCATGGCGTCCAAATCAATTTGGAAATTATCACTGCGAGCAGGAACCTCAACACACACACCTTGAGCCTGTTCGATCCATACACGATATTCAGGGAAGTAAGGAGAAATTACGATTACTTCATCCCCTGGAAGAACCGTTGCATGGATGCAGCATGAAAGGCAAGCAGCTGCACCCATGGTTAAGTAAAAGTTTTGAGGAGCATAGTCTGTGCCATAGCGGCGGTTCAGGTTATCCGCAATAGCCTGACGAGTTGATTCCAAACCAACTGATGCCGAATAAGCATGCAATTCAGCAGGAGGCCAATCGGCCAATTCATGCATGGTTTGCGCTACTTTATCAGGAGCAGGAACGCTGGGGTTTCCAATGCTGAAGTCAAAAACCTTGTCGTCGCCAATTTCTGCTTTGCGTGCCATGCCATAGGCAAACAGTTCACGAATAGCAGAAGGCTCGGCGCCAAGACCATACATTTTTTCATTAATCATGAACGGTTCCTCCCTGATGTTTAATGTGCTCAAAATTTAAACTTGCGGCGCGATAACATACTGCCGTCTTACTGGTAGACACACGTCGCAAAAAAGTTACCAGCTTTGTATTATGAAACGCCACAAAATTAGGAGCAAGTTTATAGCGGTTAGGCGGCCTTCAACCTGGATATTTGGTGTAGGAGAGAATTAATTTCAAATTTTTTTGGCGTTTTGGTAGAAGTTAGGTATAATTCTTTTCTGCGCCCGAGTGGCGGAACGGCAGACGCGGCGGTCTCAAAAACCGTTGTCGAAAGACGTGCGGGTTCAAATCCCGCCTCGGGCACCAGTTAACATGCAAACGGCTTGTTCATAATGAACAAGCCGTTTTTTTGTTTTAAGAATCGAACTTACGGTTAATTCCCTGACTCTGCAGTTAGTTAACTGAATACAGTTAATTCCCTGACTCTGCAGTTAGTTAACTGAATACAGTTAATCCCCCGAACCTACAATTAGTTCCCCGGATCCATAATTAGCATCTCCCCTGAACCTACAATTAGTTCCCTGAATCTACAGCCAACTTACGAAATAACGCTTTGGTTCAGTTGCTAGATCAACCCTGCAGCACGAGCGCAAACCATTACAAAACAAGACCATACAATGGCAGGCGCAAATGGAAACGTACGCTGCTTCTTTATCACCTTGCAGTACAGCGCCATTACTACCCCTATCAGAGCTGATAGGAAAACAAATACAAACCACGTTTCTACTGTTAAAAACAAACAGCAAACAGCATAGAGCCACACATCTCCCAAGCCAAGAGATTCTTCTTTTTCACCGTATTTATTAGTAAGTCTGTTAGTTATAAAGGCAACACTCTGCACTATCACGCAGGTAATAACCGCCAAGGCTACCGATACTATAAGCGGTGCAAGACCCCACTGTTCGTTGCTCAGACCCAGAACCGAAGATAAGCCAAACACTTCTTCGCCCACCAGCACAACAACAAACAAAACGGCTCTTACAATAATTAAGACAAACAAATCCCGCCTATACACCAGGCGCGACTTTACATCCCTGTAGGTAATGTGCGCAAAAATAAGTGCCAATACAATTAAAGTGATAATCACTTTGTGTCACCCACCTACTCCTGCACTTCAAATTTGCGCAGGTCAATTCCTAGACGCTCCGCCATTTGACACAATTCATAGCTATCGACCTGCTCAATATCTACTACATCCAACACTGCTGCAGGAAAACCCGGAAACATGGCACTGCCGCAATAATCCAGCAAATAATCGCGCAAAGCATCTATATCCACTCGAATTGATTCAGACATTGATGGGCCTTTTCTTATTACTTGCTTTATCTACCTCACCTGCACCACTCAAATCGCCTGTTTACTTGCCAAGCAGTTAAATATTTAATGAGCGGCAACTAATTGCAGACCATTGTAAGGGTTTCAGTAATACACCAGCAAGCATTCCAATTTGTGCCTCAGAGTGCCAAGCGTAGGTTTGGAAAGCACGTTATGTTGGATCTTTCACAACGCAAAAATCAGGATTATGGTCAAAAACATGCTGTTGTAGGCACCAGTTTCGGCTTCTTCAAGCCTCTTCGGCACAGGGACTATAACTACCCAACGTATGCATGTAACGAACAAGCAATGCCCCACTTTTTCTAAGATAATAGATGCCTACAACAAGGCTTTTGCGGCCAAATTTGCAACTTTTTTGCGAGCTATGCCAAATATGATGCGTTGAGGGCATTTATCAACGGCAATCTAGTAAAGGCATTGTAATCAGTAATTGGTTTATTGTAACGAACGCACTTTTGCCTTATTTCACGCAAAATAATTACCCTATATTTTGCCCCCAAGTTACTTTATTTGGCACAGCACCCCTCAAAAACAATTCCTAATGCCCCCAAAGCATTATTTTTGACACTACGGACCCACGTTTTCGTTTGCCAAAAGAAATACCAGTTCAAACTATTAAAATTGTCCCTCTATGCACGAAAACATTGGTATAGCTAGGGCAGAATTTACACAAAAACAGAGGTATGCAACGCGTCGTACATACACGAAAACAAGGATATACGTGTATCAACCGTACTCCAAAACAGTGACAAGCAGACTTAGGCTTAAAGGTCAAAATGTGCGGAGACAAAATATACCGAAAGGGTCACACAAAAAAGAGCCCGAATAAATCGGGCTCTTACTAATGAACTATGTCAATAGCGCAACAATGCGTAATCACTTATGCAAACTTTAAAATTTACTTGCGCACGCTTATTAGTATGCGCATTTGATTAAAAAGCCGCCTATGATTTACATTACCTTACAATGATCACCTTACGACCGCTTTGCATCACTTTGCATCACTTTGCATAGTTTTGCATCACTTTGCATCGCCTTATATCGCGCTGTAGATCGCTTTACTGAAGCTTGAATTCCTTTTCTCCACGGAATACTGCTTCAGCATCTTCAACACTCCAGTCACCCAAGGTGATAGCAGAAATTGCGTTGCACAAACGAATTGCTTCTTCTTCAGAACGCATGTGAATGTTACGGCCAGTTGCGTTACCGCAAGCACCACCAATGTGAATCTGGTTGTGAAGTTCAGTCAAGAATACGTTTGCATCTGCCTTAGAACCACCAGCACATACCAAGCCAGTGCGGCCAGCAGCCATGGAAGCAATCTTCAGACCTTCAGCAGAAGTCTTTCCGTCGTCCTCGTGAGGTGGGTTAACCTTTACGAAGTCTGCGCCCAAGCACAATGCAACACCAGCTGCGCCAGCAATCAGATCTGGATCCTTCTCATCAGGAACAGCCTTGCCGCGAGGATAAATCCACAGAACAACAAGCAAGCCAGCTGCATGAGCCTCAGCGATAAGCTCGCCAGCTTCTGCCATCATGGTTGACTCATATTCAGAGCCAAGATAAATGGTGTAGCCCAAGCCAACAATGTTTACGCCAGCTTCGCGCATTGCGAGAACCGCTTCCAAATCATACAGCTGAGGGCTATAAGGATCATCCTGAGAACCCTTTACCAAGTTGGTTTTGGAGTTCATCTTTACCAGATAGTTAATCTCTGGATAGTCTGCTGCATACTGAGCAATAAGACCACGCTGGCCAGCCAAAACACCGATGGTGCCCTGAGAACCAATCTTGAACAAGTGCTCTGGCTCAGCGTCAGAAATATCAATACCTTCACCATAGAAGTCCTTGTTTAGGTGCTCAATCTTCTGGTCGCAAGCAAAAAGCATCAAACGTCCGGTGCCACGAGTGGCTTTCATGTAATTATCAATGTACGTTTCGCGCGCTTCAGGCATTACGTCCATTGGGACCTTTACCTGATCACGAGTAATGGTGGGCATAATCTTCCTCCTTATTGGCATACTATGCACGAACACAAGTCATTATAACGTATGGACCCCCTTGAAGGGGGTCCTTGATTCTAAAACCACTCTCTCTTGTTATATACGTAGAATCTTTCGAATTCACTTTGAGATTTTGTCAAGTAAATAATGCCTTCGATAACGCCAATTATCCAGACAATTCCCAAGATTAAACCGAATGAGAAAATGCCGCCTATAAGCGCAATTGCCAACATGATAAAGCCTTGGGTGTTGTAGCCCAAATAAAACTTATGCACTCCCAGAAAGCCTAAGAAAATTGCTAACAAACCAGCCGCAACGTGATCACGCGATGCAACGGGTGGTGCATAGTGAGGCTGCACGGGTGGTTGTTGATATGCGGGCTGTTGTTGGTAAGGTTGCTGATAGTAATTAGTTTGCGAATTGCCCGCTGAGGTGCTTGCTTGTTGATAGCTAGCTTGTGAATTGACTGCTGAAGCGCTTGCTTGTTGGTAGCTGGCTTGCGAATTAGTTGCCGAACTGCCTGCCTCTTGATACCCAGCCTGCGGATTACCTACTGGCTGCTGATAACTCGCCTGATAATACCCGGCTTGAGCCCCTGTTTGGTAATTTGCTTGATTACCTGAAACTTGCTGAAAACCCTCGTTAAAAGTATTTGCCTGCTGAGCTGCTTGCGTTTGGGCTGCTTGAGCATATGCTGCTTGCTCACAAGCGCCTTGTTGACCGAATGGCTGCTGTTGAGAAGCAGGCTGTTGAGGATTACCTTGTGGGGGAGCATACGGATTTGCATCAGCGCCATTGTAATTGTCATCGTTATTGCCATACGCTGCCTGCTTAGCTTCAGCCAATTTTCGCTCTGCCGCGAAAAGTGCTTCACGCGCTGCTTCTAAACCTTTTTCGGCAGCAGAAAGCGCTTCATCACGAGCAGCGTCGCGGAATGAATTCTGCGAAGAATTATCTGCCTGATATTGTTCACTAGCAGCTTGACTGCATGTATTGACAGAATCTTGGTCATCGCAGACTGAATCTTGATTGTTAGATGCCTGCTGTTCGGATGTTGGTTCTTGCTGCCGCTCGGATGCTGATTCTTGCTGCTCGGCTATTGGTTCCTGCTGCAAATCAACTACAGGCTGCTGATCAGCTGCTGACTCCTGCTGTTCAACTACTGATTCTTGCGATTCCTGCTGAGCATTTATGTATTCGTTGTTGGTGGCAGATTCCTGTTTTGTTTCTTTTTCCTGAGATTCGCTCACTTGAGATTCTTCCTGTTTATTCTTCTGAGGGTCGTCTTGCGTAAAAGACATAATGCAACACCTCATTTCGTTCTGTTGATGATTTTGACATCCTAAGAATACCTTTCAGATTGAAGAATCCAAGGTTTCGTTATGCTTCCGTAACGCAACCTTCTACACGTTAGCCTGTTGTTTTCTTTCATTCATATTTCTGTTAGGTTCTCGCTGACCAGGATCTATCCTTTAGTATTTAGCAAATTCTTGCAGCTCCCCGGTTCTCTCTTGCAACTCTCTTGCAGCCCTCTTGCTGCTCTAATCTTTGTCGTGCGAATCCGTAGTATGCAAATGATCCTTATGAGGATGCTTTTTTTGGTGTTCTTCGCGCTTCTTTTCTAGTTCATTAAACGCTTTAGTGGTTCCAAGAACGCGCATAATGCGATTGCGGAAAATGAGACATACAAGTGCAATA
>USPD01000010.1 GCA_900556585.1 uncultured Eggerthella sp. | reverse complement strand
AGGTTTGATCCGCCGCCTGCACATCCAATAAGGATATCGGGTTCAACCCCTATTTTCTCTAAGGCTGTTTTAGTTTCGAGTCCTACGATTGACTGATGAAGCAAAACTTGATTGAGTACACTTCCTAAAGCATAGCGACAGTTTTCGGTGTTCATTGCTTCTTCTACTGCTTCGGAAATTGCCGTACCGAGTGATCCTGTGTTGTTGGGGTCGACAGCAAGTATGGCGCGTCCAGCTGCAGTTTCATTTGAAGGGGAGTGGGAAACGCGCGCCCCATAAACTTCCATGAGAGCTTTACGATGTGGTTTTTGCTCGGCAGAGCATTTAACCATGTATACGTGGAGGTTGAGCCCAAAAAATCCACTTGCCATAGCAAGGGCGGTGCCCCATTGACCTGCGCCGGTTTCGGTGGTGAGATTTGTCAATCCTTGTTCTTTGGCGTAGTAGGCTTGAGGGATAGCTGAATTAAGCTTGTGTGATCCTGAAGTGTTACTGCCCTCGAATTTGTAATAAATCTTTGCAGGGGTATCTAGTTCACGTTCAAGAAATTCTGCATGAACGAGAGGTGAAGGACGGTACATCTTATAAAAATCACGCACTTCTTTAGGGATGGGGATGAAACGATCAGATGCATTGAGTTCTTGCTTGGCAAGCTCGGTGGCGAAAATGCCTTCAAGATCTTGGATGGTTACGGGTTCGTGTGTGGCGGGATGCAACATAGGTGCGTGGTCGATTCCGTGGGCTGCCATATCGGCACGAACATTGTAGTAGTGTGTAGGAAGTTCTTCTTCAGTGAGATATGTCTTGTAGTCTGTGTTTGGTTGATTGCTAGTCATAATTATCATCTCCTTTCTTGTGGGGATTTATCCCCTTGGAGACGAGAGCAATAAAAAAGCCCTTGTCTCCTACAATAAAACTTGCAGGGACAAGAGCTGAAAACTCCTGCGGTGCCACCACTGCTTGACGCGCTGCGCGTCCTCTCGTGGAATGCGTTGCGCGTTAGCCGAATGATGCATAGGCAATATTCGTTAGAATGCGATCACATTCCCGCTCTATAACGGGAGCACCCGTCTTGCGCTACTGTATGCGGGTTAAGGAAGCAGAACAGCTACTCCAATTAAATGCCGCATAGTTTGCGTAAGCCCTCTGAGGTCCATTTGACGGTTCGCTTTCTGTCGGGATTCCAGCACCCCCGGCTCTCTGTGAGCGCGCTTCCGCCGTTACTTCCTCGTCAACGGTTTAGCGAAAGATTAACAAAGCAATCAAGGGATGGCAAGAGCGAAATCGGGATGCGGTATTTCATTAAGGCGAGCCACATGTTTGTGTTCTTAAAATTTACGCATGGTCTTTGGGGCTATGATAATGAGTAAATAATAGTGCATGTTTTGCTTGAAGTGTATTATGAGATAAGTTCCAGGAATCATATACCGTATTGCGAGGAGGTAACATGCAAGTGCGACAAGAAGACACACTGCAAGCCTTCTTGCCTCGTGATGAACAATTGTTATTCCAAGAGCATGCCTTTATGCCGTTGATGAATTCTTCTTTTGCTCCAGGTGAATGTTTAAAAACGGTAGAAACTATGGAGGAAGGCAGTCGGCAAGATATTGCTTGGGCTGAATATTACTATTTCTCAGGTCAGCCAGAAAAGGCTATTGAAAAAGCGGAATGTTATCTTGATTCAGACGATATTGGGGCTCGTCTTTCTGCTTGTTTAATTTGTTCTTATGCGTATTTACATTTCAGTCAGGATCACCAGGCATTAGCGGGTCTTGCGCGAATTGAACATGCGCTGCACGACATAGAGAATGAAAGTTAGAAAAGCAACGGAGGCAAAATGCTATGTTGTGTTTTGCCTTGATTGACTGATAGTGCCTTGCTTAATTTACTTTGTATTTGATATTACCCGTTCTGTTACCTAAAACGGGTAATGGTTTTACCTGAATTTTCAGGAGAAAATAAATACATTAAGCAGTTTGTCTGCGTTTTTGCTTCTTGTTTTAACAAAGGAAGTTTTCACGAAGGAACGTATGACGTGAATCGTAGTTTGCAAGTAATGGCTTCTGTACTCGTTCTAAGTGTAACTTGCGTTGATTGCGCTATTGATGAAACTGCTTCTGAAGAGAGGGTAAATCAGGAGGCTAAATCATGATACGTAACCTTCGAAGTCGAGCATTGGCAATAGTATTGCTTTTGGTGCTTGCTATTGGGTTGATACCAACAGTTGCAATGGCGGCAAACACCGCAACGGTACAAATCAATGGGCAAACATTACTAGATGGTGTACCAGTACAGTGCGGTGAAGGAACTGCTGTTTTGGATGAAGAGAGCGGTACCCTTACGCTAAATAACGCGACTATTAGTCAGGAAACAACAGATAATTATACTATCAGGGTGAGCAATGGAGAATTGAAGGTCATCCTGATCGGGGAAAACACAATCACATCTACGAGCAAGAAGGCCTTTTATTGTGGTACTGTCGATCTTGCAATTCAGGGCACGGAGAGGGATTCGCTGATAATAGAAACGGATTCTGATGGATTGCAGGTAGATAACGGTAATTTAACTATTGATGGTTGTAATGTTGATATCACCTCGACAAGCTTTGGTGGAATGATGTGCTTTGGAGGCATATTGACCATACAAAACAGCGCAAATGTAACCATTGATAGTTACGAAAATAGTCTAATAGGGAACGATGGTCTTTTTATTAAAAACAGTACCGTAAACGCTATTGTGCATGCAGTGGACTATAAAACCTGCGCAGTTTTTAGTAATGGTAATCTTAATATTGAAAATAGCATGCTGGATGCTTCCTCAAAATCAGATTGCGCCTTCTATTCTCTAGGTGTCATGTCTATAACAGATTCTGTTGTCAAAGCACAGAGTCCTGGGTCTGGATATACGATCTATGGTGCGGGGGGATTGTCCCTAACCGGAACTTGGCTAGACAATGTTGACAATGAGGAATATCTCTCTAACGCCGATACGGTTGAAAACTGCGTAATAATCGATTATGAAGATGGAATAGTTGTGGGTAATCCTATTGTCAAGCGTGATGTGGAACTTTGCAATGGTGCTACATTGACCATTCCCAAGCAGGCATCGTTGACGCTGGCGGAAGGTATGACATTCACAAATAATGGAACCATTATTTTAAATGGAGATTTTATCAATAGTAACGCTTTTGTAATTTGTGCCGATGGAAGCCATGTGGGTGGTACTGCAACTTGTACTTCAAAAGCGGTCTGCGCTCTTTGCGGAAATGAATACGGAGACCTCGTCTCACACAATCTCACTAAGACGGAAGCCCAAGCTGCCACCTGTACGGAAGAAGGAAATACGGAATATTGGTACTGTGAAACCTGCAAGAAATATTTCAGTGATTCCGAAGGTAAGAATGAAATCGCTCCTGAAAGCACCGTGATTCCAGCTATCGGTCACAGCTATGAAAACGGCAAATGCACTGTCTGCGGCGCGATCGACCCTAATTTCACTCCCGAGATCATTGCTGGTGCAAACGGTACATGGCAGAAAGGCACACAGGACGGACTTTCTTTCACGTCAAATGCGGCATTTGATGATTTCATTAAGGTGCAGGTAGATGGAAAAGACCTAGATGCTTCCAACTACACAATAAAGGAAGGCAGCACCATTGTTACTTTGAAGGCTTCCTATCTAGAAACCCTTTCTGTTGGTAAGCATACGTTGGCAATTGTGTCGGATACCGGTATAGCTGAGACTGAATTCACTATTCTTGCCGCATCGAACAGCGACGAATCGCTTGTTCAAACGGGTGATAATAATATGTCACTGGCAGCATTGCTTTCTATTATTGGTGTAATGTCTGCGGTTATTGGAGTAGTTGCTCTAAGGAAATCTCGACTTTAGTGATGCCTCTTTATGACAATTTGTAATCTTAATGCCCCGCAGAATTGTCTGCGGGGTGTTTTGTTTTTTGCTTCACGATTTTTTTGGTTCTTTTAATGGTATAGGTGTTTTCACTAGAATTTGTTGAGAAAGCTGTTTTCATTTAATGTAAATGGCGATTTACAAAAAGCTGATCTGCTTGCTGGTAATACAAAAACGACCATGATAAACATGGCCGTTTTGATCCGAACAGGATAATAATCACGGATACTCTTGAGATCCCTATGATCTTGATGATCTAGTTGTACTTGTAGAAGCCCTCTCCTGAATTAATGCCCAGTTTGCCAGCTTGGATGTATGACTCGAGCATTGCCTTGATCTTACCCTGGGTCGTCGTGGGGTCGTTGGCCTCGGGGCTCATTGAAACAATATTGTAAGCAGTTGTTAAGCCAACGATATCGAGAATCTGGAATGGACCGAACGGAGCTCCTGTTCCTAATTTCCATGTCTTGTCTATTGTTTCAATATCGGCAACATCATTGGCGGCAAGAGCCTGCGCAGCGCTGAGGAACGGAACGAGTAAGCTGTTTAACAGATATCCTGGTTGTTCTTTCTTTAGACAGAGAGGAACCATGCCTATAGCCTTTGCGAATTCGACAACTTGGTTGTAATAGACCTGTTCGGTTCCTGGATGACCCATAACCTCGGCGGTATTGTTCCGCCATATTTCGTTTGCAAAATGGAGAGCAAGATACTTTTCGGGCCGACCTGTGTATTCTGCGAAGGCGCTGGGTACCAATGTCGATGAATTGGTGCATATTACGGTTCGTTCTGGAAGGTACTTGGTGGCGTTTGTGTAGAAGTCTATCTTTTGCTTTGGATCTTCGGCAATTGCTTCGATTACTAGGTCTGCATCCTTAAGGGCTTCTTCAAGACTTGTTGTTAAAGTAAGGCTCTCATAGGCCTTTGATGCTTGCTCCTTCAATTGGTCGATAGCTTCGGGTGCCAGGTTGGGATCGTCGGCTAGGCCTCGTGCATAGGCACGCGGATCCGTTTTCATGGCTTCTAGTGTGGCAAGATAGATATCGCGAAAGCGCTGTAACTTAGGTTGAGCTCTATCAATTGAGGCATCGGTCCTCAACCAGATTGTTACATTGAATCCCTTGTAGGCACATTGAAGAGCGATCTGACTTCCCAGGACTCCGCCGCCGGCTACCACTACGTTTTTGAAGTCCATAAGAACCTCCTTTGGTATGAAATAATTTGTACTCTTAGCAATACTTTACGGTGGGGCAAAAGAAAAGCAGAAAATGATATTCGGTGTTTTTAATCTATAAAGGAATAGTGATTACATAGTTTAACCGGCAATTGCTCTATTGGTGTTTTATTACTCAAAGTAGGCGTATTTAGCTACCGTCAAGTCGTTTAAGGCACTAAGCTACTTTAGACTTTAAGTTCTTGTTTGCGTACTTTGAGAGTTGACCATACTGTCGTATTGAAGATCAAGGGTAAACGAATCTTGGTATTTGCTTCTATGCTATGGGAGATTGCGAGATATTGTTTTAACGATTCAATATTGTTGGTGCCAATGGAGTTTTCGTCATTGGTGATAGGGAGTAGTTTAATATCGGATCTCCTATTATAGAAATATTATCTGTAGTAGTAAGGTTTTCCTAATATGTTTTTATATGCCAGGTGTACTTATCGGGTAACTAATCGATTGTTATTCGTTTAGACGATGCTTGTTCTTTGTTGGATTTTGAATTGCTTCCTGAACTTCCATCGCAACCAGTAAGCCCCGCAAGCGCTAAGCATAAAGCGCATGCGACGATAATTGGTAGTAGCGTTCTAAGTTTCTTTTTCATGGCATTACACCTTTCACGAGAACGGATACAAATGCACGACGATACCGTGCATAACAGAGCTTGTAATTTTCGCGAAAGGTGTTATTTACTTTTCTGAAATACGGGGTATTGGCATAAAATACAGCCTGCATTTGCAGGTATGAGATGTGATGCGTATTTCAGAAAGGAAACATCATGAGAAGAAGAGACTGTGAAGTGATTGGTCTTGATGAGTTGCTAGGGATTATGCGACGCTGTGACGTGTGTAGGCTAGCACTTAATGGTAGTGATGGTTTTCCTTATATAGTTCCCTTAAATTTTGGAATTCAGATCGATGATAAGGGAAACGTTGGTCTTGTTTTTCATAGTGCCCTAGAAGGCTACAAGCTTGATTTGATGAAGGCAGACAATCGTGCTTCTTTTGAGATGGATTGCGGACATAAACTGCAATACATTGAAGGTAAGGGCTACTGCACTATGTTGTTTGAGAGCGTGATGGGTAAAGGTAAGATTCGCATCCTTTCGGGGGATGAGAAAGTTAGCGCATTACGTGCACTTATGGATCAGTATCATCCAGGAGAAAACGCTTATTACAATCCAGCGGCTACCGAGAGAACCGCAGTGTATCGTTTGGATATTAGTGAAATGACTGGTAAAAGAAAGCTACCGAAATAATGTTTCGGTAGCCATATAAGGGCGTAAAGTTGAGGCTGAATAATTCATTGCGCGCTTGATCTACGCTGAATTTTCTTTGAATGTTTTGCTGACGGGCTCATGCAATACACAGCGAATAGCCAAGCGGACTATCTTTCACGAGTGACTTTCCTTGAATTCCTAATCTTCTTGTTCTGTTCGCTCGCTTTCTTCTTGCTCCATGCGACGTCGTCTATCTGAAAGGACTTCGCCTTCATACATAAAGAATTTTGGCCCTGCATAGCTTTTGTCGGGATGCCCCATTAAACGCGCAGCAAGTCTTGACATGGTTGTTTTGTGGCCATTGTTCATGCGTACGTGGTTATTTTGATCCACGACTGTTGCAACTTTTGTTTCGTCATTAATAAACGTGATTTCAGCTCCAACAGGAATATCTACCATGCTGAAACGAAATGGTGGGCGACGGCTGCTCTTTTCGGCGAATTCTTCTTCCTCCAGCTCTTCATCTGTTGCTCCTAATAGTTCTAAACAATCAAGATCTCCACGAAGCTTTGCTACGTGTCTGAATATTCCGAAGGCTCGTTCTGGGGAAATTTTGAAAAACTCACGTTCGCGAACTTTGCCTGATGCATATGTTTCTCGCGCATGAAGCGAGTCGTCAATCAGGTCAATTAAGCCATGAATATTCTTTTCAACTTCTAAGGGGTTGTCTACATGATAGACCGCATAGCCTCGGAACATGAGCGGCATGTTTGATGGACTGTTTAGTTCTTCAATTCGCTTTTCAATATCATTGCGAGTTGACATACCGATCTTGATCCAGCCATCAAGACAGGGGTTGGTAAGAATATAAACGATACCAGATTTGTTTTGCATAGAGGGTCCTTCGCGGTTACTTAACGTCGCTAACTTGGCTGCGGTCTAGTTGTTGATTTGCTTCAATGAATAGGTCAATTCATAATTAGTTTAATCGAATTATGAACTAATTCCTTGTTTGATGGTGAGGCGTATATGGAAAAGAAGCAGTTCACATGGGTGGATTATTATATGGAGCTCGCTGATAAGCTTTTGGTTTTTAAGCAGGATCGGCATACTTTAATCCAGAAGCTTATAAACGTCTATGCTTCAATCAACATGCCGTTTCCAAAGCTTGAAGAAGGCGAACTGCTTGATATTGATCCCTTTACGGTATTTGGCTTATTTAACAAGGGTATTACTGACGCAAATAAAATGAAGATCATTACGGCATTGGCCGAAGAATTCGTAATTGAGGCTGATGTGCCGCATGATTTTGACGGCGTACCGATTCTAAATAATTTGAATGCGACGTTTTATGCATTCACCGGGGATCCACGCCGCCACGAGCAGGATATTGATAATTTGTGGCGGATTTTCGAGGCAGAACTCGCTCTTTCTGAAAACGATGGTGAAAAAGAGCGCCTAGCATTTACTAAAGCTTTTGATGGCATCGCTGGTCAATTTGGAATTGGCTGGAAAATTACCATGGGGCTTTATTGGGCTCGTCCGTTTTGCTTTATCAGTATGGATTCCCGTAATCGATGGTACTTAGGGGATAGAGCTTGCGCTGGGGAGGTTGTCGCTGCGGTCTTTCCGAAAGAAAAGGATTCTCCGATTTGGGATGGATTGCAATATCTTGAAGTGTGCGATGTGGTTGCCTCTCAAATAAAAATTAATGATTATCCTTTTAATTCGTTTCCCGCAGTTTCTTATGCGGCATTTATTGAATCTGATCGGGTTAATAAAGAAAAGAAAGCTAAAGAAAAGGCTGCTGCGAAGAAGGCGGAAGATGGTGCCCTTGGCGATGCTGGTGTCGAAAGCATCCAATATTGGCTTTTCACCCCAGGTTCTGCTGCAAATATGTGGGACGAGTTTTTTAGTAAAGGCATTATGGGAATTGCCTGGAGTGAACTTGGTGATCTTTCGGCCTATCGGACAAAAGATGAGATGCGTTTGAAACTTATTGAACTTACAGGCGGCGTTACTTCCCAAAAGAATGCGGCGCACGCTGCCTGGCAATTTGCGCATGAGCTAAAACCAGGGGATGTTGTTTTCGTTAAACAGGGCCGGACAAAGATTCTTGGACGTGGCATTGTTGCGGGCGACTATGAATACAATGCAGCGGCAGGGCAGTATTCTAATATTCGTAGAGTTACGTGGCTAAATAGGGGTGAATGGTCTATTTCTCAGAGTTTTGCCACGAAGACTTTGACTGATATAACTGATTACACGGATTTAGTTCAGAAGATCAATTTGCTTTTTCAGGACGATCAAGAAGAAGGTGCTGAAGAGGAAATCATTGTAGATTTGCCTGCGTATAGCAAGGAAGATTTTCTTTCGGAAGTTTTTATGTCAGAAGATCGATACGAAAATTTAGTCGGTATTCTTCGTGCGAAAAAGAACGTGATTTTACAAGGCGCGCCTGGAGTGGGTAAGACTTTTGCTGCGAAACGCCTTGCATATTCAATGATGGGTTTGAAGGATCCTCACCGTGTGATGATGGTGCAGTTCCATCAGAGTTATTCGTATGAGGACTTCATTGAAGGCTACCGTCCATCTGAAGATGGTTTTGAATTATGTAAAGGCGCTTTTTACTCTTTCTGTAAACGTGCGGCGGATGATGGCGATAATGATTATTTCTTTATTATCGACGAAATCAATCGCGGAAATTTGTCAAAGATATTCGGCGAATTGTTCATGCTTATTGAAAATGATAAACGCGGGCCAAAAAACAAGCTACAGTTATTGTATTCGCGCGAATTGTTCTACGTTCCAAGCAATGTATACCTTATTGGCATGATGAATACTGCCGACCGTTCCTTGGCTATGCTTGACTATGCTTTGCGTCGTCGTTTTGCGTTCTTTAATTTGGGGCCAGGATTTTCTGCCGACGGATTTAGTGAGTATCGAAAAACTTTGGCAAATCCAAAGTTCGATGAATTGATTGCTTGTGTAACAAGGCTCAACCAAGATATAGCTGAAGATGAAACCTTAGGTGAGGGATTTGCATTTGGACATAGTTATTTTTGCGGCTTAGACAAAAATACCGCGACCGATTCAAAGCTTGCAGCAATTGTTGAATACGAATTAATTCCCATGCTTAAGGAATATTGGTTTGATGATCAAGCGAAAGTTCGTGATTGGTCTGAAATGCTTCGTAGGGCGATTCGATGATTCCCATACGAAATATTTATTGCATGCTTGCGTATGCGTTTCGGACCTTACGCGAGCAACATTTTCGTAATCTGGCCACTGAAGATTTTTCTAATGCCACAGAGCTTTGCGCCGAGATTCTTCTACGGGGAGTTAAGGCGCAGATAAAACGCGGTCTCGGTAGGGAATATGTTGAAACGTCCGAGGCTCTGTCTTCACTTCGAGGAAAAATAGAAGTTACTGAGTCTTTGAAGGCGCGATCTATTCTTAAAAGGCAGCTGGTTTGTAGCTATGACGAGTTTTCGCCAGATACAAGAATGAATCGCATAATTAAAGCAACGCTTACACTTCTTCTTCGCGCCAATATATCAAAAGGACGAAAGAAGGAAATCAAAAGACTATTGCCATTTTTCGCTGATGTGGCTGACACTAATCTCTCAATGGTTGATTGGCATTTCCGTTATGACCGAAACAACCAAACATATCGCATGCTACTGAATGTGTGCTGGCTCATTTACAAGGGGTTGCTTCAGACTCAAGCTGATGGATCGCAAAGATTTATGGACTTCTTGGACGAACAGCGCATGTGCAGGCTATATGAGAAATTTATTTTTGAGTACTATCGCCAGGAGCATCCAGAGGTTAAGACAAGCGCATCGTATATCAATTGGGCATTGGATGATGGATTTGAAGACATGCTCCCAATCATGAAGAGCGATGTAATGCTTTCGTGGGGCAATAAGGTACTCATTATTGACGCAAAATATTATTCGAATACTACTGCGCAAAGGTTTGATAAAAGAAGTATTCATTCGGCTAACTTGTATCAGATTTTTACCTATGTAAAGAATAAGGAGGCGGAACTTGCGGCTTCTGGTTTACCGCACGAAGTGGCGGGTATGTTGCTTTATGCTCGTAGTGATGATGAAGTTCAGCCGGATGGTGTATACCAAATGAGTGGTAATCAAATTAGTGTCAAAGCACTTGATTTGAATGTTCCGTTCGAAGAGATTTGCTTGCAGCTTGACGGTATTCTAGAAATGCATTCAGCCTCGAAGCTTTGCGATGTTTTGTAGGACTTTGCATTTTTTGAGGATGTCAAGCATATGAACTGGGAAGTTGCTAGCTCATATGCTTGAGTTGGGTTTACTGTTCGTTTTGTTGTGCTTGGATATTGGACTCGATGATTTCTACTGTTTCGTCATCGACAACATCGCCTTTTGTATCGCCAATAAATCGTTCGAATGCTACGTTAGCAATAATTCTAGTTGAAGTGAAATCGAAGGCACCGCCTACAATAGCACCAGCAATAGGAACTAGTTTTCCTAGGTTTACGATTCCTGTCTGTCCAAATTTAGTTACAAACCTAAATCCAACTGCTTGATTGATCTTGGTACATACGGTGCCCGGAATCTTGCTAATAGCGCTTTTTGCTAGCTTGCCTGCCGTTTTCATGCCAGCTTCTTTGAGGAGGTCGCTTGCCGAGCTGCCAGTCATACAGATGTAGATTATTGTTTGAACTTGATCGGATTTTAGGTCGTATCCTCCCATCTTTGCTAATGCGGCTACCATACGCATCTGCACGTAGAGTACATTAGTAATATTTGCTGGGATGGATGCTAGCGTTACTGGAAGAGTAAAAAATCCTGTGAGTCCAGAGAGAGCGCCAGATGTTGTATTTTTAATGAGTTGCATATTAATGAGTGAGCGAGCAGCGTCGTTGACATCATCATATTTTGATAGGTAATCATCTACTAGCTCGTCAACAGATTTTGAAATGTTAGGTATACCATCAAGGGCCTTTTCGTAACAAAGATCGAGCAGTTCTTTAACCTGCATTTCGTTGATTGGTGAGTTTTCGCTACCTGGTAAAGTTGATTTAACTGCATTAGCAGCTCCATCCGCCGCTTCCTTGGCGACACTTGCTGCGTCGGTTATTCCTTTTCCCGCAGTAGTCGCTGCATTGGCTAGTCCTTTTCCAGCGATATTTGCTGTAGTGACTATTCCTTTTCCTGTGGCTGCTGCAATATCGCCTAATCCTTTTGTTGCATTAGATGCAGCTTTGGCTATGTCGTCTGTAAGACCCATATTTCCTCCTATGAACGGGTTTGGTTGGTGTGGTTCTTGGCACTTTGGCCACTGTTTGTGACATACGCTTTTGCAAGAATGGACACGAATGCATTGCGGTGTCATGCATAACAGGACTTGTAATTTTCGCGAAAGATGCGCAAAGGCTATGAAAAATAAAAATGGTTATATGCCTGCACTTAATGCGCTGGTTCGTTGTGTATTAAGTAATGAAACTATTTGGTCTTTTGCTGTGGAACCATTTTCGTTATCGGTTATCAATAGTAGGGCTGCACCAAAGCTTGTTCCTGTTTGTGAATCCCATTCTGGCCAAAGAAGAGGGTACTCGATGTTGCTAAGGGTGCCTTCATTTGTTGATGTGTTTTCGTGAATAATATTCGGGTTAGCTTGCAGCATTGCGTCCCAATATTCATCGTGCAACAATTTTAAGCCGTCAATATATTGCGCATAGCTACTATCAAGATCTGAATGATCAACAGGGTCTACAACTCGCTTTTTAAATTCGTCTTTCGCCATGTTTTTTCCAAGGTCAAAATACATAACAGTGTGGGCAAAATTTCCAGCAATACTATTGCGCCATTCAATGTACGAATCGATATTGTTAATACAGTTATCAAAGTAATGGTTTATTTTTTCGTCTATTATTGGTTTGTTTTCGGCAATATATGTCTCTTTCTTATTTAGGTAGTCTTCTGTTAATTGAGTAGATTGCTCATTGGTTTCGATGATGTCGGCAATTTCGTTGGGGCTATAGCTAATACTTAAATCCAAAATCCTTGTTGATGTTTCCAGCAGCGTATCAGTAAAAGTGGCGTTGTCTTGGCTTTTGTGCTTTGCTAATTCCGTATCTGCAACCATGAAAACAGCAGAATAAAAGATGCAGATAGTGGCCAATATGAGCAGATATCTTTTGAGTATTGGCTGTTGACCGCAACCGTTTTCAGTAGCTGGCAGTAAACAAAAGACGTTTTTAATGTCTTCTGTGGTTAAAAGGCAGAATCGGAGTAAAGCGATTATTCCTGCAAAAATTGAAAAGCTAATAACAACTTTTATGATTTGAGCCGTGATAAACGATGCACCAGTGATATAGCTTAGACCGAAGTTAGTTAAATAAGTTGTGTATGAGCTAATTTTGCCAATCTCAAACAGCAAAATGCTGCTAGATGTTTGAAAAGGTATGCTGCGATTATTAAGAGCGTTAAGAAATTCTTCTTTTGTGGCATAGGGGGTTTCGGGGGATTGCACTATGTAGGCAAGGCAAAGTATGCCAAGAGTTAACACCAAAGCCAAAGAAAAAGCTTTTGCTCTGAAGAATCGAGGTGCATATTCTTGCTTACAAAACTTTTGTGCAGCCCAAAAGACCACATAGAATAGCGGAACTGCTATCCAAGCAAGTGCCCATTCTTTTTGGTTCCATAACGGAGCATGGATAAAAAGCAGAGATGCGGAAATGAGAGCAAGAATAAATAGCACTACAAAGCTAATCGTCCACTTCTTGTTGAATTTAAAGAAGCGACTTTCTTTGTTGTACAAATATTGCTTATGGGCGCGATTGACAGTAATGTTGTAAATAGAACCAATTGCGGCAGGGATTGCAACAATAAATACTGCAATAAGAAATGCGTAGCTAGGTAAAAACGGAAGAGCATTTCCCATGATCGTAATGAACGCAAGGAAAGGGATAGCCTTCGTTAGGTAAAAGATGAAAGGTTTTTGGGACAACTGCTGAATGATCTGTTTAGGTTTTGTAAGTGTTGTGCTTTTAGGGCGATGTGAATCCAATTGCATTGAATGCCTTTCCGTTTACGTTTAGGTTGAGGCGAATTACAGAAGTGTTTGCCTATTCTATCAGGTGATTTGCAGTTTTTTATAAACCGAGGTAAGTAAATAGGTAGTTAGTCCTAGACAAGCTTGGAGTGGAAAGCAACTTTACACTAAAGGGGGAATCCCTCAAAGAAATGAGAACAAAGCTAGAGTTCGTTATTGTTTTCTAATCCTGTTTTTATGTTGGTGTAACGTCCCAGCCTCAACTATCCAAAATACTAGATTGCCTATTGGGTGGGCGATATGCGGGACACCTGCATAAGCTGCTATGCGCTATGATCTAAGAACGATAGAAGCCACTGACCTGGCTTTATATATGTCGCAACAAATAGGAGATCAACATGGTAGCTAGCAATAAATACGCAATCCAAAAAGAAGACGCTATACGTATGGCGCAGCTCGCAGGCATAGAATTCGTTGAGCCTAATCCACTTCGAGCTTTGATGCTATTTCAGCAGGCTGAAATTGGTCTTCGTATCGATATCGCTGATGGTCAGACGTATTACGCCAAGCGCCTTAACGAGGCTATAGAAGGTCAGCAGAAGGCGCGTGCATTGGTGAACGCCGGCAAAGGTATTTTGATAGCTGAATAATTTCGGGTTGGAATGTAGGCTCGTAAAAATATAAGATTGAACAAATCACACAAGGAAGAGGAATTAATGCTGGACAAGGAGCCAATAGACGAATATTTGACTACAGGCTCAGTTGAGGAGTCTAACTTTCGCAGTGTGATTCTTTTTGGGCGCAATTCGGCTTCTTATAAGTTTGCTCTTGCTAAGGCTCTTTTCGAATTAGCTAGGCAGGGTAAAGATTCGGTAACTCTCGAGCAGCTTTCTAATCCCTATACCAAGCACCTCATCGAACATGTGAAGAAGCATCCTAGGCAAACAACTAACCGGTCGAGCAAGTTCATGGATGCTTGTGTGGACTATGCGGGCGGTTTAGTAACGTATGACCAGCTAATTTCTACAGCAGTCAAATTTGGCTTCAATAATGTTTTAGATGCTTTTCAAAATCAAACGAACTTCCTAATCTTATTTCGAAGTACGCAAAAGCTCTTAAACCTAGGGGTGTGTTCTATCTCAGTTTTAAACTTGGGGATTACGAAGGGCTAAGAAATGGGCGTTGGTTTACTGATCTTACCGAAGCATCTTTTCGTGCTTTAGTAGATGCGATTGATGATATCGAAATAGAGAAGATAGACATTACGGCGGACGTGCGTCCTGGAAGGTCTAGCGAGAAATGGCTTAACGCGTGGTGCGTTAGAGTTTAGGTTCCTATCATTATTTGATCGCGGTACTTTCTGATTTTTTGCATAATATGTATTCTTAGAATATGGAGAATTGATTCCATATGAGGTAGACAAGAAAAACGAAAAATCGGAATAGCGGCACTGCAATAGTATCGCTTGCTTTTAATAGCAACATAAAGGAGAAAGCATGGTTGGTAGCCATTCATTAGAGAACCCAACGCGGAGCCATCTGTTATCTGGTCTTGCTGCTTTTGCGGTAGCAATGGTGGTTGCTCTTATACTCACAGTTCCTTCAACCGCTTTTGGTATGCAAATCTTCGTTAAAACTCTTACAGGTAGCACCATCACGCTTGAGGTAGAACCCACCGATCGCATTGAAGATGTTAAGGCGAAAATACAGGATAAAGAGGGGTTCTTGCCTGTTGAACAAATTCTTGTTTTTGCCGGAAAAACTCTTGAAGACGAAAATACCCTACAGGATTATAACGTCCAGAAAGAAACCACCCTTCATCTTCTGTTACGTTTGGGAATAGAACAAGAAATAGAATTAAGCGCAATTGAGGGAGATACGTTAGCTAGTTTAGAAGGGCAGGCTATCACGGTTACATGCGCGGGCAACAAACAAGTTCAAGGTCATCTTGAATTTGAGGAGCCAGATACCGTATTGTCGGTAGGTGAAATTACCGTGAACGCAACCTTTGTCCCTGATGATAAGTTGTATGAGTCAATTCCGTGTTCTGTTTTAATAACTTGTTCGGCAAAGACAGCTGATGATGAGGGGAATAATCCATCATCTGATTCTAGCCAGTCTTCTGTTGATGATGCTGACAGTGAATTGTTGGGCGGTAAGCCAAATAGCGCTAATACTAAAGATAATTCACCAACTGCGGGGAGCACGCTGGCAAAGACTGGAGACAAGACTCTTGTATCTGCACTAGCTTTTACGTTTTGTGCTCTTGCATCGGTAGCGATGGCGGGGTTTGCTTTGAGAAAACGCAGTTTCTGATGAAAAACCAACAATGTGTAAGTAATAAAAGGAGCTCTAGTGAGCTCCTTTTTTAAAACACCTAATTGAGATAAGAAGATGTTTTATCTTCTTATTTTTTTAGTTTGCGGCGAATGCCTGCTGTGGCGCCAGCGGCAAGTGCGGCAAGTAAGCCTGCAGCTCCCGCTATGAAGCCAACGTTACTTGTTTCTCTGTTGTTCTGAGCAGTTTCGCTCTGTTCTGCGTTGGGCTCCTGAGAGTTGGTTAAACTTATTTCTCCTGTTGCTTCTGTAGCATTGCTTTCGGCAGCATTACCGGTGTTCTTGTTTGAACCTGATGTATTTCCTGATTGTCCCGATGATTCGGGCGTTTGAGGCTTGGTTGTTCCATCAGGACCATTTGATTCTGGGCTGCCAGAACCGTTCGATCCGTTATGGCCAGGGTCGGGGTTCGGATTGGGGCTTGGGTCCGGATCTGGCTCCGGGCTCGGGTTAGGATCGGGATCGGTAGAGCCTCCGGGTAAGCCTGATGCAATTGCTTGCTCGATTAGTTCAGAAATTTGGTTGGTGGCATCTGAATTTACGAGCGCAGCTGCGGGTGAACTAAGCGCATCGTATGAAGTCAGCAGAGCCTGAAGCATAGGAATATCCTGAGTGCTAGGAGAATCTGGAAGCTGGGAAATAACTTGTTGCGCATTTTGCGCCCACTGGCTGGCTTGTTCAAGAGCAGACAGTTTCTCTATTGCGCCACCTTCTTGAAGAAGCTTAATTGCTTTTCCGGCAATAAGATTTTTATCGTCAGCGGTCATGCCTTCAGGGAAGGATGAAATTCCAATAAGTCTATCTGCTTGCGCATCCTGAAGGGCAGCTTGGCTTGCTGCTAGCAAGGTAGACGCGTTGTTAAAGGTAACCGAGCCCTCTGTAGCTAAATTGACTGTTTCATCATGGAGGTTTCGCCAAGCCTGTTCAACTTTGCCTGCGCGATCTTTCGTTGATGGAATGCTGTTAATTTGTTCGCGTAAATCATCCAATAACGAATCTGCTTCTGCTTGCGAGTTTACAGAGCCCAAATTTTCCTTCATGGAAGCGAAGGCGTTGGTAAGCATTTCGGTATCGTAGCGCGTGAATTCCCCTTGTGCTGCTTGCTGTTCGATGTTATCAACGGCGGTTTTCACTTCGGATAACTGCTGCTCAATATAGGATTCAAGCGACTTGTTTGTTACCGTAATTTCATAGGACAAATCATAATCATAGGCAGATGCTTTAAAGGTGTAAGTGCCTTTCGTTAGGGGTGAATTGTTGGGGGTGTTTTTAGCCACTAACTCGTTTTCGGTAATTTCTGGTCCAGAAACAAGTGTCCACTCAAGAGAGGGCTGATTGGGAACAGCTACCGTATTGTTTGAGTTTGGCTGATAGTAGAATACGACCGGGGGCTTGCCTGATGTCTGCACATAGGAAACCAGGTCGCTTACCATGAGTTCTTGTCCTGCGTTTGATGAAAGGTTTGCGAGGTCTACCTCACCAGGGCTTGGCTGAAGCGGTTCAAGAACGAAATATGACTGGTAAGTTGCTTTATTGTTGATAACCGACAAATAGGTATGAGTTCCAGCAAGAGGTTCGTTTCCTTGCACAGCAGAAGAGCCAAGCGTATTACTCTTGATCTTAATGAACGGATCAACCTTTAAGGTGCCGTTATTGTTGAAAGCGCCACCCGAATTAGTTTTGATTTCTGATTGGGTTTCGGTTGAATTGGTAACCGTAAGTGTTGCGTCAGAGGGAACCGTGATAGAAAACGTGCCGCAATCTATTGTGTTCCCGTTGGTGTTAAGAATCACGTTGTTGGTTACAGTAACCGAGCTTTTCAGTGTTGCATTATCCCAAAGACGCACGGTACTACCATCAGAGGCAGCATTAAGTGCATCATCTAAGGTTGCATAGGTTGTTGACCCGTCACTATTTATTACTTCGAACTTCCCTAGTAAGGTGGCTTGGTAAGCGTCAGAAGATAACGATGGGTATCCTAGTTGATAGTTAGCGGCTGGACTTTTTGAAGGGTCATGGTTTGCGCCGAAAGACTCACGGTTTGGTAAATTCGGGGTTGTGATAGTGGAAGATCCCACAAGGAAATAGGTTTCCTGTAGTGCCGATGAGTTAGTAGGGGAGTCGTTCCAGGTTGGATCGATAGCATACCATGCTCCATCAATAGCAACGTAGTTCCATGCATGTTGCTCGCCTGTACCGTTATTACCGTTATAAGCCCAGCCTTCAATATAGGCGTTTTCTATACCTGCTCTATCAAGGAGGACTTTCATGGCGGTGGCATAGCCATAGCAAACGGGTCCTTGGGAGCTGTCGTTATTGCTCAAGATGCCGCTAGCTGCTGTGCGCGAAAAGTTAGACGCACCTACACCGTTGGAGTTGTACGTGTTGTTCTGGACAAGCCACTGATTGAAATATCGAACTGCGAGAACGGGATCGGTGGGAGCATTTGCAACGATTTCGGTGACTTTCTGTCCAAACTGGCTTTGGTAGGTTGAAAGATTTTCAGCGGTAAAGCCATCAACGAAGTAGGAATCGTACGAAGGCTTTAGGTCAAGCGCATAACGCATGTTGCCTAGGTCTTGCCACGAGAGTTTTGAAAAATCGATCCAGAAATATTCAGGATGGTCGCGCAGTACTGCGAAGAGCACTCGTCCGAGAGAATTCTCTTGTCCCGCAGGAACGTATAGTTCAACAGGACTTGGATTATTAGGATCGGTGAGCTCGGGAAGTTGAGAGGCTAAGTTATCGTAGAGAGATTGCTGGGTGGAATTAAGTTGGTCTCGGAAATAGCCCGAAGATTCTTCGATGGGCTCCCAGACAGCATAAAGAGTAACCGTAGCATTGGTATCTTTTGCTCCACCAATGTTTTCGACTTCCTGTAAATCTATATAAGATGCTGTGGAGCTGTTAGGGTCAGTACTCCACCCAATAAAACGGTATCCTAGACGATTGAATGTGTTTGAAGGGAGAGGTGATAGGCCGTCGTCCCATGTTCTAGGAATGGGATCGATAGATCCTTCGCCACCATTGGAATTGAATTGAATGGTATATGTGTTGGGAGTGCGTTTTGCATAGAGGGTTTGACCATTAAAAGGCTGAGAAGTTTGGTCTTGTATTGTTGAAGGAGTAAAGCCGGTCCCATCCTGAAAATCAGAGGTGGTATACCATTGGGGAAGTGTGCTGGAATACCCTTCGAAAGTATTAAGTTCTGAGATTACAAACGTATCGAATGTTTTTCCAGGAATAGTAGGAAGAATCACTTTTTCTAATGGGTTATTGTTTCCGACAAAACCATCACCTTCGAGTTTGGTGTTTTTGCTCAGGTCGATTACCTTGAGCTTATTCCAGTCAAGGTGAGCGAATTTCAAATTGGGCAGCATGGAAAGATCTATCTTTTCAAGATAGTTACTGAAGACTTCTATGAATTCCAGCTTGGTGTTATGGGAGAAATCGATATTCTTTAGTTTATTGTTGCGCAGATAGACGCTGAGGAGTTCAGGGTTTCCGGAAAGGTCGACCTTTTCAAGATGGTTATCCTCAGCGTTGAGAAACGTTATATTGGGGAATAATTCTATGCCTTTTAGGCTGGTAATTTGCTTTTTAGTTATAACGATCTCAGTGATAGCTTCGCGCTCGGCAAGAGTGAGTACACCATCGGAGCCTGCACCGTTAAGGTTGGCAGGGTTTTGAACCCATTCTCTGAATGTTTTATCAGGAAAAGTTGTTTCATCAATAACAATATCGCCCTCTTTAAGAGTAGAGGATTGCGAGATTTCATTTTGACTGGTTGTTGATGCTGGAGCCGATTCAGCTTTTATCGTAACATCTGATCCATTTTGGGTAGTTGTATTGTTGTTTTCGTCTTTAGCTGAAGTTGCCTCCGAGGAAGTAAGTGTGTTGTTTGTTGTGCTTTCTTCTAGGGAAGGAAGAGTGTCGGTGGTGGTAGTAGTTTTTTCGGGGCTCTCACTCGCATTGTTTGTGGTAGCTTCAATAGGGGGAGGCTGTTCATCGTGCGTTAAAGTATCTTGTGCATATGCGCTGGAAATAGGTGTAGCCATAGAAAAGGCTAACATGGCTGCTAGCGCGGTATTGGCGGGTCGGTTGACTTTTGTCATTAATTACTCCTTTTAATGTTTAAATAGTTAAAATGCTATTAAAATAGTAGCAATTATTACATACATTTCATTTTGAAGAAACACGTTCAAATACAATTCACGCATTTGTTTACTTTCGGCATTCTTTACTGATTATGTTTCGGTGAAATATATGCTTTTTCTTTGTGGGTTTTTACGTATAAAAGCACAAGAACGAACTTTCGTTTTCGAGCTATGTATGCTTTCCTTCTAGCTCGACCTTCGGTTTTGATTGAGCGCTATTTTTGTTTGTTTAAAAGCATCGAGAAACTTTTACATTTTGAGGTTTTCCTTTTAGAGAGTTAGTTGGTTTATACTGCCAAACGGCTTTGATGATGGGCTGTGCAGCTGAAGTTTTTTTCTTAATTTGTCTAGTTGCTGTCAGCCTTTCTATAAGACTTTGTGTATGAATAAGCCTACTTTTATTGAATGATGATTAAGCTATTAGTTAAGCAAGATAGGAAGACTCGTCATGAAGAGATGGATTCTAACAATACTTATGGG
This sequence comes from uncultured Eggerthella sp., assembly GCA_900556585.1. GTDB lineage: Bacteria > Actinomycetota > Coriobacteriia > Coriobacteriales > Eggerthellaceae > Anaerotardibacter. Next base: position 19,726 of record USPD01000010.1, on the reverse strand, counting down.
CTTTTGCTTTGCTTTGGTGATTGCTCCCGGATTAGCGTTCGCTTCTCCAGGCGATTGGACTTATGATGCCAGCGATGAAACTTTAACTTATGTTGACGATAGCAGCATTGTGCTTAATAACGTAACTGTAGATTCTGATAATTCCAATTGTCTTTCGATTGGTTGTAATTTATCCAAAGAATTCATTTCTCTTGATTTGAGTGGTAGCGTAACGGATAAGGAAGGAAATGCATTCATTATTGCAGGGATTGGGGATAATGCTTTTACCTACTGCCATTCCCTTAAATCTGTTGTTATTCCAGGCTCCGTTAAATGCATCGGATATGCTGCTTTCTGTGGGTGTATAAATCTTTCCAAGATTGAGATTCACGATGGTGTCAAAAGTATCGGGAATAATGCTTTTACTGATTGTCGTTCTCTTGAATCTATTACTATTCCAGGTTCTGTTGAATACATCGGATATGCTGCTTTTTGTTACGATCATTCCCTAAAAACAGTGACGGTGTTTGCAATGGATCCGCCTAAGCTTGATCAAGATGCGTTCTTTGAGTGTCCTACTATAATTGAAGTTCCTCATAGCAAAGAACTTATCGAAGCTTACAAAAACTCTTGGTCGCAATACGGTGACAAAGTTGTGGGTATTGCTGATCATTACTTAGCTAAAACAGAGGCAAAGGATCCAACCTGTACTGAAGATGGTAATAAAGAATACTGGATCTGCAAATGGTGTGACGAATGCTTTAGTGATGCTGAAGGTCAGGAATATATCGACCCCGCCGAGACCGTAATTTCCGCAACTGGTCATGATTGGGGAAATGACGGCTACTGTACCGTGTGTGGTTCTATTAATCCTGATTTCACACCCTCAATTATCTCTGGCATCAAAACCACTTGGCATAAAGGTAGCGGTGCGGTTTTAACCTTTATCTCAAATGCTGCTTTTGATGATTTCCAAAAGGTTCAGGTGGATAACATAGATGTCAACCCTTCAAATTACACGGTAAAAAGGGGGAGCACCATTGTTACCCTGAATGCCTCCTATCTGGATTCTCTTTCTGTTGGAGAGCACACGTTAAGCATTGTGTCTGATACTGGAATCGCTACGACTGAGTTTGTTGTTTCTGCTGCCGAAGAACAGGGTATCGAAGGACAAGCGGCGAGCAATACTGTCCTGGATGACGATAGTAAGCAATTGCTTCCCGAGACTAGTGATGGATTAATGTTGCCAATAGGGTTATTTTTTGTCCTTGTTCTAGTCTCGGTTGTTGTAGGGATAATCGCTTATAGAAAGCTGCATTTATAGCTGAAACTTCATGCCCGTGTTGATGACGTTCTTAGATCTGTTAGACATGGCTAATGGGTGCCCACTTGCTTGATGTCGTACGGTGTTGCCTGGTAAACATAATAGTTCAGCCAGTTGGTGTAGAGCAGCTGCGCTGCGGCACGCCAATTGGAAATAGGACGCTGATTAGGGTCATCGTTGGGGAAGTAGTGCTTCGGAATTGCGGGGTTTAAACCTTTTTTAACATCGCGTTTGTATTCATTGGCTAAGGTGTCGGTGTCGTATTCGGGGTGGCCGAAGACAAAAAAGTGACGACTGTTTGTGCTTTTAGCAATGAATACACCTGCTTCGTCGGATACTGCTATCAATTCTAAATCTTGTTTTGATGCAATATCTTCCGCATATACGCCGGTGTAGCGTGAATGAGGTGCATGTACCACATCATCAAACCCACGCACCAAAGGGGAACTTGGCTTTAAAATATGATGCTCAAATACACCGGTGAGTTTTTCTGGAAGCATGTGTTTCTGAACGCCGTAATGGTAATAAATACCCGCCTGAGCACCCCAGCATAAATACAAGGTAGAAAATACATTGGTTTTGGCCCATTCGAAGATATTACACAGTTCGGGCCAGTAATCCACTTGCTCGAATTCCATCTTTTCTACGGGTGCGCCTGTAATAATCATGCCATCGTAGTGTTTTTCTTGGATGTCATCTAATCCAACATAAAAAGACTTTAGATGTTCTACCGGTACGTGAGAGGAATGATGGGTAACAGTTTGTAAGAGGTCTATTTCTACCTGAAGAGGGGTATTGGATAATTTTCTCAAAATTTGCGTTTCTGTTTCAATTTTGAGGGGCATCAAGTTCAGGATAAGCACCTTCAATGGGCGGATATCCTGGTGGATTGCCCGGTGCTCGGTCATAACGAAAATATTTTCGCTTTCTAGTACCCCTGTTGCAGGAAGGGTATCGGGAATTCTAATAGGCATACGTGCATCTTCCTTTTTGGAATTAGTAAGAAATTACTGGTAATGATTAGAAAATACTGCTGCTACAAAACAGGTTTGTCAATTGAATTTCAATTGTTTATAGCTGGTTATCGAAAACTTCTCTTACACGAATTCGTGAATGTTATTTGGCGTGACGCAAAGCGGTTCTATAATCGCAAGGACGAAATGAATTTATGATATTACTAAAGCATCTCAGTTGTGAAATTGCACTGCGTAAATGACGTCAGTTAAACAAGGGCTTTTTGTATGGGTAGCTACAGCTAGTAATACATAGCAGGTAAACAGCCTTTTATACGAGGCGGGTAAATAATAAAGGAGATTAGTATGACTCAGTCAATCAGCACCATTTGTGTTCAGGGCGGTTACCATCCTGGGGATGGGGAGCCAAGGCAGGTGCCAATTTATCAAAGCACTACCTGGAAATATGATACCAGTGAACATATGGGTAAGCTGTTTGACTTGGAAGAATCAGGTTACTTTTATACTCGTCTCCAAAACCCAACGAATGATTACGTTGCAAATAAAATTTGCGAACTCGAAGGTGGTACTGCCGCAATGCTTACCTCTTCAGGGCAAGCAGCAAATTTCTTTGCGGTGTTTAATATTGCCGGCAATGGGGACCATGTTGTATGTTCTTCAGCTATTTATGGCGGTACGTATAACCTGTTTGCACATACCATGGCACGTATGGGTTTGGAATGCACCTTTGTAACACCTGATTGCTCTGATGAGGAACTTGAAGCGGCATTTAAGCCTAATACTAAAGCAGTATTTGGGGAAACTATCGCTAACCCTGCTCTTTCTGTTTTGGATATTGAACGTTTTGCGAAGGCTGCGCATAACCATGGCGTTCCACTGATTGTAGACAACACCTTCCCAACGCCTGTAAACTGCCGTCCAATTGAATGGGGAGCAGATATTGTTACGCATTCCACTACTAAATACATGGATGGCCATGGTTGTGGTGTAGGCGGTTGTATTGTTGATTCTGGCAAGTTTGACTGGAATAAATATGCTGATAAATTCCCTGGATTAACCACTCCTGATGAAAGTTATCATGGTGTGGTTTATACCGAACGTTTCGGTTTGGAAGGTGCCTTCATTACAAAAGCAACGGCTCAGCTGATGCGTGACTTTGGTTCAATCCAGTCTCCTCAAAATGCATTTTTACTAAACATGGGTCTTGAAAGCTTGCATGTGCGTATGGCCCAGCATGTTAAGAATGGTCAGGTGGTTGCTGAATTCTTGCAGGCGCATCCAAAGGTTTCTTGGGTTCGCTATAGCGGTTTGCCGGGAGATGAATACTATGAGTTGGCTCAGAAATACTTACCTAATGGTGGTTGTGGCGTTGTAAGTTTTGGTGTTGCTGGTGGTCGTGCTGGTGCGGAAACCTTTATGAAGAATTTGAAGCTTGCACAAATTGCAACACATGTTGCTGACGCACGTACATGCGTACTGCATCCTGCAAACGCAACACATCGCCAGATGAATGATGAAGAACTTGCGGCTGCTGGTATTAGTCCGGATTTGATTCGTCTTTCCTGTGGTATTGAAGCAACGGAAGATCTGATTGCTGACATTGAGCAGGCTCTTGCTGCGGTGTAGAACCTAACTAAATATCAAAATGTTTAAGGGCTGCTATCGCGTATTGCGAGGCAGCCCTTATTGCTTGTTACTTAACATAGAGTGTCGAAAAGAATTACTGATCGCGCGTTCATGGTTTTGGTGAATCGTGGAGATGCGGACTTGTTATTGTGCGGTTTATTCAATTTTGACGGTTTTATCTGAGTGCTTTGCCGCTTTAAGAGCGTTTTCGTGTAGTTGGTGGCATTTTTTACAACCTGTGCCCATAATCTTGATGACGATACTGCTGTTGTCTGCATGAGAAGTAGGCCTGTGGGTATCTCTGCAGGTACAAGCCGTTTCTTCTATGGTATGTAGGTCACAACAATTATCATTATCTTTTTTATTTTTCTTTGTAAAAACATTTCCAAAAATAGACAGTTTATTCCTTTCTCTTTGCTTCTAGCTGTTTTTAGCAGCTTGGTTTTAATAACAAGATTGTGAACTGATCCTTTTCAGGAATTATTCGTAACGATGTACGGGAATCTGTTATGAGAATAGAGGCTGGAGTGCGTTGAATAGGTATCCACTTACTATCATGCCAATAAGGCCTACTCCCACGAATGTTCCCAAGAGTTTTGGCTTTACCACTCGCGAGAGCATGGTGAGCGAAGGGATGGAGCTGCATGCACAGAACGGTGTGACTGTTCCGAGTAGTGCACCTATGACGTCCTGCCTGTGTACCCTGCAATTGCTTAATGAAAACAACCGAACTATTTACTCCGCTCAACTCCTTGCAAATTCTTGATTGTTCAGAATCTCAATTAGAATATTTGTGCATTTCATTCTTTTTCTATTTCCATGGTCTCCATCTGTTTGTGCGTGATGCCGTTCTTTCTGCCTTGGCCTTCCCAGTACCGTGTGGAGGCGGCGATGAAAATCCGTTTCGGCAGAGGCATGCGAGTGCTGATATCCTGGTTTTCGCCGCGATCTGATAGAGCTCCGTATCCTACGATGGTTGCCCGCTTGGGGATGACGGCGCGCTGTACATGGTGGGTCTCCCCGTTCACTAACCTAATGAACGCTTGCTGAATAGGAATAGCGCGTTCGAGCATGGTTTTCATGGGGGTGTCGTAACCGCCGAACTTCACTTTGCTTGCATAGAGAACTTCGTTACTTTGCGCGATAAGAGGGTATGCGTTTACGGCTTAAATGATGGTTTGGGAAAAACAGAAAAATACTACTTATTTAGTAACAATTAATGGAATGCATCATAGGAAGCGACAGGTGAGGATGCGTCCATCTTACGATTCGGTGCATCCTCACGTTTGGCATTTGCTTTGGCGTTAAAAAGTTCCTTATTTACGTTTTCGGCTGTGTGCGTATACCGCTAGAGCAAACGAGCCTACCAGGATTGCTGCGATGCCGATGATGACATAGGAGAGCGGATCGTCGGTCGGATTCAATGTGGTGGGGAAGTTAGGAGTTTTGCCATTGGTATCGTTTTCGATGCTGTTGGGGGTTGACGGTATCGCCGGGCCGCTAGGCTCGTAGCCTTCATGATAACTGTTGAAGAACTCCAAGGCTTCGGCGGATGATCCGTCGGGGTTCGAATAGGATATGGTTACCTCCGGTATCAGCGCGCCATCTTCGGCGGTGCGTGAACCAATTGTCAACGTGACGGTTTCGACGCGTGCGTCGTAGGTCATCCCGTTAAGCGTTGCACTTGTTCCGTCGCTGCTGTATTGTGCGCCTTCTGGTATGACCTGCCGTACTTCGTAGGTGAAGGTTTGTCCGATCAAGTCCTCGCTATAAGGGATGTTGATAGGGCCGAAGGAGAATGCTCCTGCGGTGTTTGCAACCTGTAGCGTCGATGGAAGCGGGGCGGATTCGCTGTTTTCTCCCACGGCGGTGATGGAGAATTTGAACATACCGTCTTCTAGCGGACGGGAACCTGTCTCGTCGAGGTAGCGAACGTGTCCATCGAAGGAGGTTGAGGCGGGCTTAGAAATGTGGGTGTTGGAGAAAACGGGTAGGGTAGTATCTTCCGCCAATCCACCGGTTCCTTCGAGCTTCTGCCAAGGACCGTAATCTCCGGAAGGATCGATGGTCCGCTTCGAGACCGTCGAACTGAATTCCAGCGTATTGGAGCCGCTCTTGCTCTGTCCCGTGACAACTACAAGATATTGCGCGGTGTCATACGATATCCCCGAGGCCGTGTAGTTGTTATCCGCGGTCGCCGAAGGTGGAAGGCTCTCGCTCAGCAGGAAAGCCCGGGTTGTGCTTGATCCCAGCGGGGTGGAAGCCTGAAGCGATGGGAACTCGATGGATCCGTCGGCGGCGTTGCGGGCGACCATGGGCGCGCCGAGGGGTACCTCCGATACCGGGTCGATCTCTTGCGCGTAAAACGCGAACTCGCCGTCAGCAAGCGTCGCATCAGAAAGCTCCTTTTGTGCCTTCAAGGTGAAAGACCCTCCGGTCGAGCGGTATTCGTTGACGAAGTTGATTCCGAAAACGGGCTCAGACCCCACACTGTAGGAGAGGGAGTCAAGGGAGAGCTTGCCGGTTGCGCTTGCCTTCGCGGAAATGGTTACCGTGAAGGCGGTCGTGTCGTAGGTGACACCTTCAAGAGGTTCGGTTCCGCTGGGAATGCTTTCCTTAACTACGTAGCGATGCTCGCCAGGCTGGGTGATTTGCAAACCTTTCAGCAAGAAGCTAACAGGGACGCCTGCTTCCGCGGAGCGGTTGACGGCGACGATGGCGTTGCCGTCGGCATCGCGCACGGGCGTGGTGCCGTCTTCCTCGAACAGCTGGAAGACGAAATCTCCCGATGCGGCCGCCTTTCCCTTCAGTACTTCGAGCCCGCCGATGGGCATCGAGAGCGGGGTATAGGATTTGGTATTAGTGAATGTGGCTACGCTCGTGCTGTTTCCGACGATGGTGCCTTGCGTATCGGTCGAAGACGTCAAATATCCCGAGGCGGATTCGTCTTGCTCGGAAACGCTGTAGGAGGCTCCTGCCGGTAGTCCGTTTATCGTCAGAGTAGAGCCGTTAGCTTCGGGGGAAGCGGCAAGGCTGAACGATGCGGTTCCGTTCTCGAAGAGGATGGAGGTTTTTGCGCCGGTCCCGTCTTCGGCATCGAATGTGCCCGAAAGGGGCGCGCCTTTGCTGTCAGTCACGTTCACCGCGAACGAGAATGTGCGGCCGGCTTCGGCTTTGGCTTCGTCCTCAGCAGCATCGCCGCTGATCTTCTTGGTGATGGTCAGTGAGCCGTATTCGTTTTTCACGTTGAGGAAACACGCTGCGGTGACTGCATCGGCCTGTACAGTCCCCTCCACTGTGCTCGTGTTTTGCTTGGAGGCTTCGTTGATGCCCGAGGATACGGTATAGCCTTCGTCCTCAAGATTGCCGGCATTGGTCTCGGTGACGGTGAATTTGGTGGAAGGGGAGAGCTTGGGAATGAGGATACCTTCGCTGCCTTTCACTCCGTCGATGGTGGCGATGCCGGTGCTCGTGCCATTGTCTCGCTTAAATTCGATGGTAATGTTTTCGCTGGTTCCTGCGGAATCATATTTCTTTGCAGGTAGCGACTTCGTTGCTGAGTCGGTGGGGCTGAAAAGGTTCTCGATGATGATTTCGTAGGTACAGGGCGTGTTTTTATCGCCGGAGTTGCCCCCGATGATGTTCACGATTGCCAGCACTCCCGACTGCTTGATGTTGGTGAAGTTCGCAGCGGCGGCGGTGCTCCCGATGGTGCCTTCGGCGCCGTCGTTCAGCACGAGGTAGTCGCTGCTGATGTTGGTTTCGGTAATCTGGTAGCTGGTTCCCTGGGGAATGTCTTCAATTGTCGCGGTTTGACCGTCGGCGAGTTTGACAGGAAGCGATCCGTTTTCGTCGAGTGCGACCTGCGTGCTTTCGGTGCCGTCTATGGAGACCGGATATGATCCCGAAAGCGAATTGCCCTCAGCGTCTTTCAACGTGATGGAGAAGCCGAACTGCTCGCCCTCGCTTGCTCCGTAGGCGTGCTTCGTCAGCGTCAGCGAGCCGTACGCCCACTTTTCGTTCAGAAACGTCAGTGAATCAATTTGCTCGTTTTCAGTTATGGTTCCAGACGAGCTCTCAGAGTCTGCCCCTTGTGCTTGGGCCGAGGATGTTTTGCTTACGCTTGTTGAGTAGCCGTCGTTTGCGCTTTCTTGCACTTGGTATTTCGACCCCACGGGGAGTCCGCAGATGGCTATGGATTGCCCGTTGGCGAGGGCAATCTTGTCGTTTTCGAGGGATAGAACCCCGTTTTCATCCGCGGTGGCGGTTCCCAGCGACCATGCATCCCAATTCGAGGGCGCTTGTCCTTGGAACAACCCGTAGGCGAATTGGCCTTGCAGAGGGTTATCGTTTTCATCGGTGAGCTTTACCTCGAAGGAAAACGATTTCGACGGGTCGGCGTCGTTGCCGGCTACCTGCTTGGTCAGCGTAAGGGACCCACCCTGCTTGGTGTTAGTGAACAATACGGTGGATTCCCCTTCAACGATGGATTGCTCTTCGGTTTCGTTTGAGGAGCTTGAGGCGGTTTCGCTTCCGTTTGCGGTGATCGAATACGAAGCGGCGAAACCACCGTCATTTACTTCCTTCACGGTATAGCGGGTGCCTTCGGGCAGGCTTTCGAAGGTGGCAGATTCTCCATCTTTCAGACTGAACGTTGCAACGCCGTTGTTAAGTGTGATCATTTCGCTTGCGCCTTCGTTCGTGGAGAACGGAATGGTGCCGGACAAGGCATTGCCCTCCGCATCAGTGAAGGCTACCTCAAAGTTGTAGGCATGATCGGAATCGGCGGGGAGCAGAGGTAAATACTCACTTTGTGTTTCCACATGCTTTTTAACGGTGAGCGATCCCGTCTTTTGCGTCGGGGCGATGGCGAACGTGCCATTGTTGCCGAGGCGGGCGGAAAGCAGCGGGCGTCCGAGACTTGAATAGTCGCTTATGCTGATTTGTTTGACATAAGGTGCTGAAGCTGTGGCATTCGGGTTTTTGGCGTAGTCTTGCAGCATGGCTGAAACGATGTATTTCGGCGTTCCCTTTTTGACGGAATATTGTCCGTTGGCGGATTGGAAGAAGCTTCCGCTATCGAATGAAGAGTCGCTTGCCGTCGTGTATGCCTCGACGGACGTAACGGCTTCAGCGGGAACTTCGGTTCCGAATTCAAGATTGTTGGCCTGGTAGTAGGTGTCGAGGAAGTAGTACGTCTGTCCCGGCTCGGGTGCGGACTCCAACGGGACGAGTTGGTTTTCATCTGGGGTTTGACCCTCAGCAATATCAGTTCCTGCCGCAAGGGTGTAAAGGGGAGTATCTTGCGTGAACGAATAATACGAGTTCGTTGAGGCGGCAACAGTGGACATTACTGTTTCGGCGACGGCGGAGGTGCCGTTTCCTTCGAATGCGTTGGTATACAGAAGGTATTGTCCCGAAGCGTTCTTCGTTGCGGAGGATCCGAGTACTTCCTCGATTTCGGCGGAGGTCACCTCTTCTCCCGATGTGATGCGGTTGGTTAGCTGTGTAACGCTTTCACGCGGCCCGACTTCGTAGACCAAACGTAGCGGAACTGTTGATTCGGCATCGGAGTCGAGCGTCATTGACACGCTTTCGTCCAGGTGCTCGGTGACGTATGCTTTGCGCGCGGGGATGCTGTCGGCGGGGATGGTGAGCAGAAGCTGCTGGTTACCAGTTTCTAAGTTGGTTTCAACCATTACCACGAAATCATAGAGCGGGACATCGTCTCCGGTGTATTGGCTCTCGATGTTACCGATGTAGAAATACGTTTGGCATACGGAGCTTGCACCGGCTGCCACAGCCGCTTCGATGCTCGCTTTAGCAGATGGTGTAGCATTGTTTTCCCAATCACCTGTTTTCGCCGCCGCCAAAACTTCGTTGGAGGCGAAAGTGTACCCAGCACTTCCGGTTTTCACCATGGCGTGGGAGGGGTCGACGAACCACGAAACGTAGTTGGAGTAGTCGTTCGCTCCACGGTAGGCGAATTGACCATCGCTGTAGGCATCGTACAGCAGGCTGTAAGCGTCCCATCCCAGGTTGTAGCGCGTGTTCAACGAGTTCATGATGTAATCGACCTCGTGATATGATTCCACGTCCCAAGGGTCCGCAAAGCTTGCTGACATGGCTTGCGCCGCCTTTGATCCATCGAGAAGATTGCCTTGGTAGAGGATTCCCTGGATTCTTTTTACGTTCATGAGATTGCCGATGTTGTCTTGAACTCTCAGGCGATCTGAAGAATCGGAGGCTGTGCCTTCTCCTTCATTTACAGGGGAGTTGTATTGGATGCCGAGAATGCGATCCACCGCTGCGCTGAACCCTCCGCTCAATGCGCCGGCATCCGTTGCGAGATAGTAATCGCTTGCTCCATCGAAGGCGTAATCGTTATCGGCGGACAAAAGTCCATTGATAGGCTGAGGAAATGCGACAGTTTCGCTTTTGATGCCTCCGGTACCCGTTCCGTAAAGGCTGAGATCCACCGATTGATTTCCTGCTGCCGCGGCTTGGGCATACGAGGTGCGTGCTTGTTTAAGGTTGTCCGTCAAATCGACGGTGGTGGTTCCGACCGTGTCCGTTATCTTTGCGGATTCCTGTTCGGAAGCGGTTTGAAGAACGTAGGCCGCCATCCCCGTTGTGTCGAGGCCAACGGTCCACATATCAAGCGATCCGCCTGACGCACTATCTGCATTCGCTTCTGTGTAGGCGCTATCGATTGCTTGCTGTTCGTGTTGCATGGTGAGTAGCGTAGCGAAGGCTGCATCGGTCCCAAACCCGATGGAATTGTGGTTTGCTGGCATGGATCCCACGAATCCGTCTTGCTCTGCAGTTTCGTTGACGTAGACGGGAGGGTTCGCAATATTCGTGTTTGCCATCAACGGGACTGCTGCGCCCATTACGACGAGTTCCGGTTTGCGGGGTTGATCGGCGGATGCGGTATTCGCGCCTTGCTGAAGAATGCTTGATGCTTCCGATATGGCCCGTTGCAGATAGGCGCTACCTCGAACGACTTCACTTTTCGTTTCGATGCCAGGCATGGCGGGCGTGGCGACAGGCTGGAGACCCGATCCGCCTTCAGCAAGGTTGTTAGAAAATACCACGTAGTTGCCGTTCTCGTCGGGAGTGTATGAATCAAGTGGCATAAGAACGGTTACATCAACGCTGTAGCCAACCACCGCGATGCGGGATTTCGGTTGGGTGCCTGTTGAATTGGCGTTTTCGTCCATGAGCCGTCCGATGGATTCATTCAAGGCGTCGGCAATGTGGGCAGCGTAAGGTTTTCCGTCGTAGTTCAGGGAAGCCATTGCTGAATTGAGACTCACGATGAAGACGACATCATGGGAGAATGGAGTTTCCTTTTGAATGGTCGAGGATGCGGATATTGTTGACAAGCCGACGAGGAAGTCGTTAGTGGGATCTTCCATCGATGTTTCAGGTATACCCGAAGCTGCAGCCGACGACTCGTCGGTGTATACCGATTTGTCGATCCAGATACGTCCGGATTCCTCCGTGCTGTAGGAATTGTCGGCATCTGCGGATGACGATATGTCGAACAAGCTTTGCCAGGATGACGATGTATCGGGATCAGAGATCTTTTGCACGCTGCCAGGCGATGCGGAGGCAAACGCTGAGACGGGTACAAGCGATAGGATAAATAGGAACGATGTAAGTGCCACTGCAATTTTCAAGGAAGGCATTTTCATGGCTGCACTCCTCTCGGCAGTGCTGATATATTTAGCGCAATATGATTCGAGTATAACACACGAAAAAGACATATCCCCATGTGGGTTGCTATCTGTTTGAAGCGGGGCTGCGGTTCTTGTTTCTTGGGATACGATTTCGTCGGAGTTCGTGAGGTTACTCGTTCAGCAGCCTGTGTTAATGAGCCAAGGAGGGTGACATCTGATACTCATACATCGCCATATCACTTTGGGGGGGGTGTTTTTGAGAGATGAAGAGGTGGGGCGAATCATTTTGCAATCAGGTGAGGTGATTACAAAATGCGGTTTCTGTATCTGTTCTGCCTGATCCATGATTACTTTCCAGCTGCTATTTTGCTTTTATGAAGTGGAGTAGTTGTAGATGGTATTCAATGGGCATAGATGCCGCTTTCAATGCGGCAATCAGGGGACGCAAGCTGTAAGCCCCCAAAGGCTTTCTTTTGGTCTCCCATCAGATGTGGAAGGCGGAAAAGGCGCTGATTTATGGGATAATAGGACAATAGATTATTCATGAGGCGAGGAGACCCATCATGAAGAAAAGATTCTTAAGGCTACTCTGCGTCCTAGCATTTGCTTTGCCTTTCGTCGTAGCCACACCATGTTTTGCGGCTACAAGTGAAACCACGATAGACCAAATTACCTATCGATATGATACGGAAACTGGCGAGGCGACGGTTAACGATGCCGACGAAAGCATTTCCGGCAACGCGGTCATTCCGGGAACGATAGAAGTCGATGGCCAGAAATACAAGGTCACCTCCATCGGGGATTGGGCGTTTAGCAGGTGCTTCAGCCTGACGGGGGTCGTCATCCCCGAGGGCGTCACCTCCATCGGGGGTGGGGCGTTTGACTCATGCTTCCACCTGACGGAGGTCACCATCCCCGAGGGCGTCACCTCCATCGGGGATGGGGCGTTTTTTACTTGTTACGAATTAACCCGGATCGTCATCCCCGAGGGCGTCACATCCATCGGGGATCGGACGTTTTACTATTGTGGCAGCCTGACGGAGGTCACCATCCCCGAGGGCGTCACCTCCATCGGGGATCGGGCGTTTTCTACTTGCGTCGGATTGACGGAGGTCACCATCCCCGAGGGCGTCACCTCCATCGGGGATCGGGCGTTTTCTACTTGCGTCGGATTGACGGAGGTCACCATCCCCGAGGGCGTCACCTCCATCGGGGATGGGGCGTTTTACGATTGCTCCAGCCTGACGGAGGTTGTCATCCCTGGGAGCGTCACCTCCATCGGGGATGGGGCGTTTGAGTGGTGCGACAAATTAACCAATGTCTATGTAGAGGAAGGCTTAAGCTTAGGCGCCAATTCGTTTAGCTATGCGTCGCAGGACGTACATGTATGGCGCTACGAAGTGCTGGAAAGTGCTGAGGCATCTGACGACGGCAAAACGCATGTTGCAATCGTTTCCGTTAAAGACAAGGACAACGCCGATATTGCCGATTCCCTCACTATCACTGACGGTGCTATGGGCGATGGCTATGTGATTGACGAAGTGAAGCTGGAAAATCTTACTCTGGCACATACGCTCACCAAGACCGAGGCAAGTCCTGCCACCTGCACCGAGCCTGGCAATGTTGACGGCTGGACCTGTGATACTTGCGGCAAGCATTTCAAAGATGAAAACGGTACGGAAGAAATAGAAGAAAGCCAGTGGATAATTTCCGCCACCGGACATAGCTACAGCGTACCTACTTGGACTTGGTCAGAGGACGGAAAGAGCTGTACGGTGACATTCACCTGTGAAAATGATGCAGCACATAAGGAAACTCCGGAAGTAACTGTTGCATCGGAGGTCAAGATGCCAGCCACCTGCATGGAAACCGGCGTGACCACCTATACGGCGACTGTCGAATTTGGCGGTCGGACCTATACGGATACGAAGGATGTGGCAGACATCCCGGCCACCGGCCACGAGTTGACCAAGACGGAGGGAAAGGCCGCCACGTGCACGGAGCCGGGCAGTGTGGAGCATTGGACTTGCAGTACCTGCGGCAAGTATTTCAGCGATGAGAACGGCTCGAGCGAAATCACCGCTGAAGACACCATGCTCAAAGCCATTGGTCACAGCTACGAAAACGGCAAATGCACCGTTTGCGGCGGAATCGACCCTTCCTTCAAGGCAATGATTATTGAAGGTGCGAATGGAAAGTGGCAAAAGGGCAGCGAGGGCGGACTGCCCTTCACCTCCAACGCCGTCTTCGCTGACTTCCAGAAGGTGCAGGTGGACGGCAGGGACGTGGACGCCTCCAACTACACGGTAGCGGAAGGCAGTACTATCGTTACCCTGAAGCCCTCCTACTTAGAAACCCTGTCTGCAGGCAAGCATACGCTGGCGATCGTCTCCGATACCGGCACCGCTGAAACCGAGTTCACTGTTCTAGCAGCTGAGGGCGAAGCGGTCGACAGCAAAGCCGACAACGACGGAGACAAGGAATCGCTCGCCAAGACCGGCGACAGCTCCATGCTGCCGATAGCGGCGCTTTCTGTTCTTGCCGTTGTCTCTATCGCAACAGGGGTGTTCGCTCTGAGAAGGTCTCGCATCTAGGCTTCGCCAAGGGCACCTTTACAAGTTCTATTCCGCCCTGCTGGTCATTTTGTGGGGCGCTTTTTTATATGGGCGTCGAACAGCGAGGGTTCAAGAAGCTACTGTCAATGCGTCGCCTGGAAGGACTCGTTCAGGGTACAGTCAATCCGGACATGGTGGCTCACTGCGACATACTGCGGGACGGTGGTGGGACAGCGCTGGGACAAAATCGAAACTCAAGCGAAACTCGAACGAGGTGAGTTTCAATTTTTGTCCCAGTGGGAAAAGGGTGTTGGCGCTAACTTAAAAGTAAGCATCGTGTCTTGATCAATTTGGGCATAATGGCAGTTATGCCGACCAGCACAATGGGCCACTTGGTTTTGTCCCAAATAATCAACCTAGGAGGGGTGCGCCCCGGAAAGGGTCGCTCAGGACCTTTTCGAACTCCGCTTCGTATACGGAGAACTCTTCATCCGATAGCTCTTTGGGATGAAGGGGTAATAGGATGGGCTTTTCCTCGTTTGTCAAATTGGACTCCTAAAATCCTGAAACCAATACCATCAACAAGGCATGAGCCTTTATTCTCTTCGCCGATATGCCGTCGACCTCGCGGCGCCGACCTTCTCGACAACGCCCTCGTCCTGGAGCTTCGCGAGGATCCGTTCCAAAGTGCGTTGGCTCATATTTGGGTTGGCATCCATGATCTCGCGCTTCGTCGCCGTTCCGATCAGCCTATCAAAGAACGCTCTGATGGACTCCTCGTTTCCGGCAGGCAAGGCCACCACTGAGAATCTGCTCTCAAGTTCTCTGTAGCATGCGGTCACTATACCTAACATGTACGTGACGAAGGGTACGTAGTCATTTTCGCCATTCTGCCAGCCCGTGGAGCTTGCCGACAGAGCTTCGTAATACGTCTCTTTAGAGTTCTCGATTTCCTTCTCTATCGAGACGTATTTCCCCACGTCGTATCCGTTTCGGTACATGAGCAGCAACGTGAGCAGCCTGCTCATGCGGCCGTTCCCATCGTTGAAGGGGTGGATGCTCACGAAGTCGAAGACGAAGACGAGCGACACAAGCAAGGGGTCGTATGTGCCGTCGTCTATCTGTCTCGAATATTCGCTGCAGATCCTCTCGACGGCGGCGGGGGTTCCAGCCGCGGAGGTGGGGATGAATCGGGCGACCAGTTCACCCTCGGCTGTGCGCTCGGCGATTACGTTGTCCGAATCTTTCCATTTGCCGGCGTGGGAATCTCCCGAGAAGCGATAAAGATCGCGGTGGAGCTGGAGGATGACGTTCGGCGTGACGGGGATGTTGTCGTGGCTCTCGTGAATCTCGTCCAAGACGTACCGATAGCCTGCGATCTCTCTCTCGTCGCGATTTTTCGGATCCGTTTTGTTGGTCATGAGCTCGCGTAGGCGCTTATCGGAAGTTGAGATGTTCTCGATTCTGTTCGAAGCGCCCGTGCTTTGAATTTTGGCGACTTCGACCAGCGCCGAAAACGTTTCGGGGTTGAGCGCTGAAAGCGAAGCGGTTTTCCCTTTGAGCTCGCGGATATCCCCGAGAGCCGATACCACTTCTGGGATCATTAGCATGTCGAGCGTTTTCTCATATTCGAACTGTGCCACGGTATCTCCGCCATTCTGATTTCATCTTCGTCATATTCATTATATTTGACGAAGATATTTTATCATTGTCGAAGATATCGGTAAAAGCTTCAGTTTGCTGAGCGCAAGAATGGAGCGCTATCTAGTTGCGTGTTTGTTGCACTGAGGGCATGCTTGACTACTTCGGCCAGACTATGTAGTCAAATAAATGTCGACATTTGTCGACACTGTATACAACAACATGCCGACCTTCTCCAATCAAGCCCAATCTGATATATGTTAAATAGGCCTACGACGAGCGATGTTACAAGCGAGGCTAGAGGCATGAGCGCCCATATGTAAAAAACTCCATAGCCCATCACACCTAGTTCTCCAGCAAATACCCAGAACACAAGGATGGCAATCGCAAATATTCCCAATTCCGTTGCAATGATGGCAATCTGAGCCTTATTCATAAGATCTCCCGTCCTTGCGTCATATCGTTATTGGATAATCAGATTAGGTAGACAAAAAGGATATCTTTATTACGGTTCGTTTTTTATTCTACCGTTGTGAGGCTTCGGTAGGGAAGGGATCAATAGCGGGAGTGCGGTTTATTTCCGAGTCGAAAGTATGGGGTTGATTGTGATGAACGAACAAAGAACGCCTGTTCTGTCCGTATCTGACGGTCAGAGTGCGATTGCCTCATCTTTGGAGCGAGCATGGGGGTTGCCGCGTTATGCTCGCATCATCCATCGGCTTACAAGTGTCGATGTTTCTGTGAATGCCGAATACCAGAAGGATTTCAGCCGATATTTCAGGGTCAGGCGCAATTCGGAGTGGCAAAGAATTTTTTATGAGGAACTCGAGCGGCTGAAGCCTGTAGGTGCAGAGTTTGAGCCTGTACTCAATTACCTTTACGAGGAAACGGGACTCGTAGAAGCCTCGTTTGCAAGTAAGCTTGTTGCTGTAATCGACCCGACCAAGCCAATTCTTGACTCTAAGGTGTTGGCTTATCTGGGGCTGCGTATCGATGGGTCGTCACCTGAGCGAAGGCTTTCTGCTGCCGTCCAGGCTTACCATCATATTGTTGAATGGTATGAAGCCTATTTGGCGCTGCCTGAAGCGGCTGAAAATATCAAGCTATTTGATTCGCTCTTGCCTGATTACACCTGGATAAGTGACGTAAAGAAGATTGATTTTCTTCTGTGGAGTATCGATTAGCCTTGGTCCGTGTGGTGGGTTTGATGGAGAGCGGGGGGTTGGTACCTTACAGGGGAATTAACCCTTTAGTCTGCTTCTTGCTTATTATTCGCTCGGATCTGTAGGATGGAATGAAAAAACTGGAGTAAAGAAGTTATTTGATAGCTTCTATTTAATGTGCGCCGCGTGGTTTAGTATTGCGGTGAGCTGATTGTTGACGGTTCTTAGGTAGGTGGGGCTGTATCCTTTACCATCGTTGGCATCGGGGCTCATGAGCTCGTTCTGTCACCGCACGATATCGAGGCTCGATATCTCGGCCATCTGCTTCTTCTCGAAGAAGGGTAGGATCTTCGATTTGACGGTGAATTGGTTCGGAAGATCGACAGGAAGGCAGAAAAATACCAGAAACTCCAGGCGCTTAAAACTTGGAAGCGCATGATTGATTCGGAAAAAGCTGGCGAGATCAGCTCTGAGGAGCTGTCTGAATGGAAGCTATCGTTGCGCTAAAATCAAGCTGCTTCGGGAATAATTGTGAATCAGAATCAGCGGCCTTCGGGCTTTTTTCTTTACCTGGATGCAGGAAATCAGATCCCGTAACATCGCTAAAGACTATTTGTCATTCCGTTCTGAGCTGGGCTATTCCCGCTCGATGAGACAATGCACGTGCTACCCCCATGCAGCTACGCCTCAGACAGGTCCTCTCGTTGCCTTATAAAGGATACCCGTTTGACACCATATACATAACGAACGCCGACTCTTCACAACAGCTAGCTTCGCCACCCAGCAAGTTAGCCTACGAGAACGAATTCGTCTGCTTGCAGGTCGGGTTTGATGCGCAACTGCGGGGTCTCGACCTCCCCGGGGGATACCAAGGCGATGGCTGCACGAGCCTGCTTGAACGCCTGCGCAAGGGAAAGGCCGAAGCCGATGCTCGAATAGAACTGGCGAGCGAAGGCGAGCGCCGCAGCATCGCTTATGGAATCGGACATGCCAATTACCGCATCCACATGCTCCAGCACCTTTTCCGCCTGCTCGTCGGAGAAGCAGGCGTTGAAAACCACCAGACGCACCCCTTCGGTAGCAGACTCAATGACCGCCGCAATCGCATCCTTACTTACAGCCAGCGCCCTTCCCGTAAGATCCTCGATGATGAAACTTCCGTCTGAGGATCCGTGACCGCTGAAATGCACCACCACAGGGTTGGTCTCATTGAGCGCCTGGAGCAGGTCATTTTGCCGCACCGCCCAGCGATCCTCAAATACTATGCTGTCCGGGTTATCGGAAAGACGGATAGCTTCGCGTATGTCCCGCGCCTCCGCATCTACCCTCAGGCGGTCAGCGTTATCTGGAGAAACTCCGAGGTAAAGAACGGTTATGACTGCGGGTCTACATTCGAGTGCATTGATTCTGCCCTCATGGGCACACAAGGCGTCGTTCATCGAAGATAGCCTCTGGGCGATTCGGCGAGACTCTTTTTTGACGTTGCGAGTCTGTTTATCGGAGAGGGACTTCTCCTCCCTAGCCAAAGCGCTTTTAGCGTTTTGCAAGTCCTTCTCCGTACTAGCGATCTGCCTGTGCAAGTGTGCGATATCCCTAGCGATTGCCGCCTCGTCCTTCGTGGCGGACTCGTAGATACGAAGCTTGCTTCGCCTTATGGAATCGCTTTTGGTTCTGTTCGCGGCTTCAAGAGCAACGTTGGCTTTCTTGCTAACGTCGGCTAGCTTACCCTGTTTGATCGCAAGTTTCTTTTGAAGCTCGGTCAACTTCGATTCTTTGGTCGCCACTCTTCGTCTGGCAGTATCCACTGACAAGGGCCGACCTCCTTTCTCGTTCTGTTCAACTAATTATCTCATTGGGTTTGAACACTTTCGTGTAGATAGGCCTGTTCGTAACGATAAAAAAGTTAAACCTGCTGCTATGGAGTATGAAAATCGTTTATATAAATTCAGAGAGGGCTTGCTGCCAGAGCTGAAAAAATCACATCTCTCCGATGAAGCAGCTGGAAAGTTTGGGGAACTTGTTTACAACGGCATAAGGCTTTTTGCCCATTCTGATCCTAACGATCCGTTGAGGTCTCTTCGTGCTAGGCTTTATGGGAACAATGGTCATGCTTCAAAATTGCGGGTATATCGAGATCATCTTGTAAATGATTTTTCCTACGCCCCTTCAATTGAGTTCGGCTATCTGATCGAAATGCAGCGGGCTTAGCTGGTATGTTTTTTAATGAAAAGGGTGGAGTTACTAGACAATTGCCTGGCCAGATATCTCTTTAGGAAAAAATATTTGGCATGCTTGAATCGACAGCGCATTACGTCGACTGGATTGTGGTCGCAAATTATAGTTCGATTGATGATCGCATAGGGGATGAGATTTCATTAATTGTTTGATAAGCAACAGTGCAGGCGGTACCTAATATTGCGCCAACAATAAGTGAAAAGAAGTCAATACGGAGAGAGAAGTCAATAAGGGAAGAAATGCCAATCATAATCCCCTTTCAAAAGTTGCTCTTTATTAAAAATGCTGTTTGTATTTTGTCTATCTTTTGCTTTTTATTTACGGAATTTAGAATTTTAGATTCTCTTTTATGAGTTGGGTTAGAAGTATCACAGATATTATTTTTGTATGGTTTAGCAGATTAGATTGGTTGAGAATCTCCAGTAAGCCAACAATTCGATCCATCGGTCAAAATCGTTCGAGATGATTTCGCCACAGCTGCAATTCTTGTAATCCCGTCTTGGCAAGCCCGCGTATCGTTTTCAATTCTCGACTTCGCTCCGCG